>JBJSYU010000317.1:0-8073 GCA_046089945.1 Candidatus Methylumidiphilus sp. | reverse complement strand
TGTGTTTTTAGGGTTTGCGGAATTGCCGGAAACTGTCGTTCAGCGGTTTGCGGCCATTGCCAAAATACCTTACCGCTTGGGCTATGAGATTAACAAGGCTTGCAAGGTGCTGGGCGCGGAGGCTTTGATTCCGTTGATTCCGCAGATCGAGTCGGGGGAATTGACGCGCAGCGAGGTGCAGCAAATGCAGGTGCCTGCGGTATCCGCGCCGCCGCCGCGTTCCGAAGCCGGGCTTAGTAATGCTGGAAAACCGGCTGCGCCGTGTGGCGCGGATGGCAAGGCTTCGGATAGCCCTGCTGCGGCTTTGCCGGTGGCCGACAAGAAAGCCTATGTCTCGGCCACCGGGCAAAAGCTGTTCACCTATAGCCCAGCGTCGCGGGGCTGGTTGATCCGCATTGCGCCGGAGATTTCGGCCAGCTTGGACGAGACGGCGTTATTGGCGTTGGGGGAGTGGCTGGAGGGGTATTTGCGACAGACGGGGAAGACCCGTCCGCTGGATTGATTCAGCCATGCCATTGCGCCACTTGCTGCGTTTGGCTCTGTTGGCGGCGGTGGGCGTCGCTTGGGCGGCCGACCCTGAACCTTACACGGTGGTTTTGCCGAAGACCGGCGACGCGGCGCTGGATCAGATTTTGGCGGATTCCTCGACCTTGGCGAGTTTGCGCGAAAACGCGCCGGTCGGGCCGTTTGCGCTGGTGGCCCGCGCCCAGGGCGATGTCGAACGCTTTGCCGCCGCGCTGGACAGCAACGGCTATTACAAGGCGAAGGTGCAGATGCGCATCGCCGGGCGGGCGCTGGACGATCCGGGCTTGTTGGAGGCGTTGGAACGCGCCCCAGCTGACCCGCCGGCGGAAATCACCGTCAGCGTGGATCTGGGGCCGCTGTTCCATTTGCGCAAGGTGGAGGTGCAAGGCGATGCGCCGGAGGCGGCGTTGGCCAAGTTGCAAGTCAAATCCGGCGCGCCGGCTTTGGCGAAAGAGGTGCTGGCCGGGCGCGAGCAGCTGATGAATGCCGTGCTGAATGAAGGCCATGCTTTGGCGAAGGTGGACATGCCGGTGGCACTGCTGGCGCCGGATGCCGACGCGCTGGATGTCACGTATAAAGTGCAGGCCGGCCCGCGTGTCGAACTCGGCCAGATTGCGTTGCAAGGCTTGCAGGATGTCAACGAGGATTATGTCCGCCGCCGCTTGCTGGTGGCGTATGGCGATCCGTACCATCCCGACGCGCTGGAAAAGGCGCGGCAAGATTTGACCACGGTCGGCGTGTTTTCTACCGTGCGCGTGACCCATGCCGGGGCTGTCGATGCGCAGGGCCGCTTGCCGATGACCTTTGAGTTGACCGAGCGCCCGCGCCACTCCACCAGCCTGGGCGCGGCGTTTTCCACCGATGTCGGCGGCAGCTTGTCCACGACTTGGCAGCACCGCAATCTGTTTGGCAACGCCGAGCAATTGAACCTGACCCTCGGCGTGACGCAACTCGGCGGCAACAGCACCACCGGCATCGGCTACAAGGCGCTGGTCGGCTTCATCAAGCCGGACTTTTATGAACGCGACCAATCCTTGCAGGCGAATGTCGGCTTTGTGAAGCAACGGCTGATCGCCTACGACCAGAAAGCCGCCACCGCCGATATCGCGCTCGGCCGCAAGTTTGCCGACCATTGGAGCGGCAGCGTCGGGCTGGCGTTTGAGCAATCACAAATCACCCAGCAAGGGGTGACGCGCAATTACACCTTGCTCAGCGTGCCGCTGGCCGTCAAATATGACAGCAGCAACAGCCTGCTCGACCCCACGCAGGGCGTCCGCGCCAATGTGTCGCTGACGCCGGTTCTGCCCTTGGCCGGCGACAGCAACAGCCCGTTTGTGTTGATCCAGGCTTCTGGCTCGACGTATTTGGATCTGGCCGAGCCGGGCCAGAGCGTGTTGGCCTTGCGCGGCACGATGGGCTTGGCCGAGGGCGCCAGCCAATTCGGCCTGCCGCCGGACAAGCGTTTTTACGCCGGCGGCAGCGCCACGGTGCGCGGCTTCAGATTCCAATCCATCGGCCCACTGTTTCCCAACAACGACCCGCAAGGCGGCACGGCGATGGCGGCCGGCACGGTGGAATTCCGCCAGCGCTTTTGGGAAAACTATGGCGTGGTGGCGTTCGCCGACGCCGGGCAGGTCAATGTCGGCGGCGTGCCGTTCACCGGCATTTGGCGTCTGGGCGCGGGCGCGGGCGCGCGTTACTACACCGGCTTTGGGCCGATCCGGCTGGATATCGCCGTGCCGGTCACGAAGCAGGATGGCAGCGGCGCGTTTGAGGCTTATATTGGCTTGGGGCAGGCTTTCTGATGGTTGACTCAAATCCCCCCACCCAACCCACTCCCGACGGGAAAGGACTTCGGCGCCGCCGCCTTGGCCGCATGCTGCGTGTACTGTTGTGGAGTTTGGCTGGGCTGCTGCTGTTGCCGGTGCTGCTGCTGGCGTTGGCGCTGCTTGCCGCCAATACTGAGCCGGGGCGGGCGTGGCTGGAGCGCAACATCAATGCGGCGGCGAGCGGCTCCGTGCAGGTGTCGGGGCTGGCCGGGCATTTTCCTGAGGCGATCCATGTCGGCCATGTCGAGTTGCGCGACGCGGCGGGGGTTTGGCTGGCGATAGACCGGCTGGCCTTGGACTGGTCGCCACGCAGCCTGCTGTCCGGCGAACTGGACATCGAGCAGTTGAGCGCCGAAAAGATCGTGTTGGAGCGCCTGCCACCGCCATCCGCAGAACCTGAACCTGAGCCGACGTCCAGCCCGTCTTTGCCGCTGCCGGTGAGTTTGCGCACCTTGCGCGTGGGGCGCTTGGATCTGGGCCAGCCTGTGGCCGGCCAGCCGGCCAGCCTAAACATAACCGGCACGGCGCGGCTGCGCTCAATGCAAGACGGCGAGGCGCAAGTCCAGGTGAAGCGCTTGGACGGCGAAGGAACCTATGCCGTGGACGGCCATTTTGTGAACGGCGCGGTCAAGGCCAGTTTGACGGTGCAAGAGCCGCCGCACGGCCTACTGTTGTCGCTTGCCGGTATCGAAGAAAACGACGCGCTGGCGGTGGAGGCGCAGGTGGACGGCCCGCTGTCGGCGTTGCAAACCCGGCTGGCGCTGGCGTTTGGGCCGCTGCGGATGACGGCGGCGGGCGCGTTGGATTTGGATAAGCAGGCCATGGCTGGCGTGGCGGTGGACGCCAGCGCCCCGGCGATGCGCCCTAAGCCGGATATCGCGTGGCAGTCGCTGGCTTTAAAAGCGCGGGTGGACGGGCCGTTTGCAAAGCCCAACGCGGAAGGCCATTTGCGCGTGGACGGCTTGGCCGCCGCCGGGGCAGGCGTCAAAACCATCACGTTGGACGTGCAAGGCGACGCCCGGCAGGCGCAATTGCGCGGCGAACTGGCCGGCATCACGCTGCCGCCCGGGCCCAAGCCTGACTTGTTGCAGGCCGCGCCGCTGGCGGTGCAGGCCGATGCCCGTTGGGACGAAGCCGCCCGCCCGGTCAGTTTTGCGCTGAAACATCCCCTGTTCAGCGCCGAGGGCAAGCTGCTGACCGGCGGTGATCTGCGGGGCGAGGTGGTTTTAGGGCTGGCGGATTTGCAGCCCTTGGCGGCGCTGGGCGGGCAGAATGTGCTAGGCAAATCCACGCTGAAACTGCGTTTCGCGCAACAAAACGGCGAGACCGCGCTGGATCTGGACAGCGCGTGGGCGGTCACTGGCGGTGCCGCGCCCATCCCGCAATTGCTGGGCGACGCCAAATTGGCGCTGGCGGCGAAACTGCGCGGCGCCGATGTGGAGTTGTCGCGTTTGCAGTTGGACGGCAAGGCGCTGGCGCTGGCGCTGGACGGCGCGCTGGCGGCGAATGTCGCGCAGTTCAAGGCCCGGCTGGACTTGAAAGATTTGGCGGCGGCGAATCCGGCGGTGTCCGGGCGGCTGGGCGTGGCGGCGCAGATCAACGGGCCGCTGGACAAATTCAGCGTCAGCGCTGACATTGACGGCGAAGTGGAGGCGAAAGGCTTGCCGCGTGGCCCGCTGGCGGCGAAGCTGCGGCTGGACGGCCTGCCGAACGCGCCGGTCGGCCAAGTCACCGCCAGCGGGCAGCTGGGCGGCGCGCCGCTGGAATTGGATGTCGCCGCCCAGCCTGTGGCCGACGGCGGCTTGCAAGTGGACATCCACCGGGCCGACTGGAAAAGCGCCCATGGCGAAGGCGGCTTGACCTTGCCAAAAGGCGCACTGTTGCCGCTGGGCAATGTGGATTTGCGCTTGGGCCATTTGGAGGATTTGCGGCCGTTCATTGGGCAGGCCGTCGCCGGCAGCGTCAGCGCGACGCTGGCGACGACGATGCAAGGCGCGGCGCCACGGGTGCATGTGCAGCTTGCCGCCCACGACGCCGACCTGCCCGGACAGGCGAGCGTCGGTCTGGCTGAGTTGGATCTAAGCATCGCCGATCCACTCAAACGCCCCTTGCTCGACGGGCAGTTGACGGTGCAGCGCATCGCCGCCGGCGCGGTCGGCGGCGCTGCGCACTTGCAATTGGCCGGGCCGCTGGACGCCTTGAAGCTGGATCTGTCCGCCGCGCTGGACACCCAAGTCGGCGCGGTCGCGGTGGATACGGCCATCCTGCTGGACACGGTGTCGCGGCAATTGGCCTTGGCGGCGCTGACCATCGAAGCGAAGCAGGAAACCCTGCGTTTGCTGTCGCCCGCGCAGATCCGCTTCGGCGCCGGTTTGGCGGTGGATCATCTGCGCCTGGGGCTGCGCGAGGCGACTTTGGAACTGGCCGGGCAGATCAGCCCCCGGTTGGATCTGACCGCCGCGCTGCGCGGGGTCACGGCGGATCTGGCGAAGCCGTTTGTCGAGGGTTTGGACTTGGCCGGCCAGTTGCAGGCCGATGCGCGGCTGGGCGGCAGTCTGGCGCGGCCCAGCGGCACGGTGTCGGTCGAGGCTGAAGGCTGGAAGATGCGCAGCGGGCCGGGCCGCGCCCTGCCGCCGCTGCGGCTTCGCGCCGACGCCGAATTGCACGGCGCCTTGGCGCAGGTCGAGGCGCATGCCAGCGCCGGGCCGGAATTGAAGCTAAACCTCGGCGGGCAGGCGCCGTTCAGCGCGGCCGGCGAGTTTGATTTGCACCTGGACGGCGGCGTGGATTTGAAGCTGCTCGATCCGCTGCTGACCGCCGACGGCCGCCGCGCGCGCGGGCAGTTGGCGCTGGACGGCGGTTTCGCCGGCACCTTGGCGGCGCCTAAAGTCAGCGGCAACGCGCAACTCAGCGGCGGCGATATGCAGGACTTCGCCGCCGGGGCGCATCTGTCCGACATCAGCGTCCGACTGGACGCCGACGGCCACACGATCAAATTGAGCAAGCTGGACGCCAAGGCCGGCCCCGGCAAGCTCACCGCCAGCGGCGAAGTGGATTTAGGCGGCGAAGGCATGCCGGTGGCCATCATGGTCAATGCCCGCAACGCAAGGCCATTGGCAAGCGACCGGCTGAGCGTGAACCTCAACGCTGAACTGGCCGTGGCCGGGCCGTTGCAAGGCGAGATCGGGCTGAACGGCGCCGTCCACCTCATCAAGGCGGAAATCCGCATTCCCGAACGCCTGCCGACCAGCGTCGCCGTGTTGAACGTGCGGCGTCCTGGCGCATCCGCCGAACCCGCCGCCGAGCCGCCGCCGCCTAGGCCGATTGCCCTGGATCTGCGCATCGACGCGCCGGGGCAGATTTTCGTGCGCGGCCGTGGGCTGGACGCCGAACTCGGCGGTAAAATCCACGTGCGCGGCACGGCGGCGCAGCCGCAGCCGGAGGGCAGCTTCACCCTGCGCCGGGGCGAATTCAGCCTGGCCAGCCAGACCTTGGTGTTCAACAAAGGCGAGATCGGCTTCAACGGCGGCAATGTCGCCGACCCGACGCTGAATTTTGTCGCCAAGACCACCAGCGCCAATGTCACCGCGTTTTTGAACATCACCGGCACCGCCCGCCAGCCGAAGATCACCTTGAGCAGCACGCCGGAACTGCCGCAGGACGAGGTGCTGGCGCAATTGCTGTTCGGGCGCAGCGCCGCCAGCCTCAGCCCGATGGAACTGGTGCAAATCGCCGCCGCCGTGGCCTCGCTCAGCGGCGCCACGGCCGGTCTCGGCAACCCCATCGACAGCATCCGCAAGACCTTGGGGCTGGATCGGCTGTCGGTGGGCGCGACCCTGGAGGCCGGGCGCTATGTCGCCCCCGGCGTCTACGTCGGCGCCAAGCAGGGCGTGACCGGCGGCAACACCCAGGCGACGGTGCAGATCGACTTGCTGAAAGGCTTGAAGCTGGAAGGCGCGGTCGGCACCGGCGGCGCGTCCAACAACAACGGCGGCAACGCCGGCGCGAACAGCGTCGGCATCATTTACCAATACGAATATTAGAGGGCGTTCTGACGATGGCTTATTCCTTGTCTCTATTGTCTACGGTCGGCTGGCGCTGGATGGCGGCAGGGTGGCTCTTGCTTTGCCTGCTGCTCCCGACGGGTCTGGCGCGGGCCGACGCGGCGCCGTCCGCCGCGCAACTGCGCGCCAAGCTGGCCGAAGCCCAGGCGCAATTGGCCCAGGCGCAAGCCCACGAAGACGCGCCCTTGTCCAGCGCGGTGGCCGGCCGCGAGGAAATCGCCGAGGAAGTGCTGACCTTGCAACAGCAAGTGCGCGTGTATCAGCGCCAGATCGACAGCCTGGCCAAGCTGCAAAGCCTGCGCGACAGCCGGGCGCAATTGGCGCGCGAGGCGGCGGGCTGGACAGGCATGGCGAATCCGCCGCCGTATTCATTTCTGCTGGTGGACAGCCTGCGCGAGCAAGTGCGCTTCCAATTGGCGCATTTGCAGGCGCTGTCGGCGATGAGCGCCGCGCTGGAGCAGGAGGCGCAGCGCCGCAAAGAAGCGTTGGAGACCGAAAGCGAAAAGCTGCGCCAAGCCAACGAGGCGCTGGAAGGGGCCGGCGCCGCCAATCCGAGGCTGGTGTGGCTGCGCGATTTCCACGCCGTGCGCCAGCGTTTGGCCGAGTCCCGCGTCGAAAACGTCGAACTGGAGCGCGCCGCCGAACGCGCCGAGACGGAAGAGACCCAGCAGCGGCTGGATTTGGCGCAGCGGCAGTTGGCCGAGGCCAAACAGCAGGTGGCCTACAGCCCCGCCGACCGCGAACAGGTGCGCGTCCGCCTGGCGGCGGAGCGGCAAGCTTTGCAAGAGGAATTGCGGGTGGCCATGCCGCAGACGGACACCGCCCGACTCGCCTTGGCCACCGCCACCGCCGCCTTGGCGGAGGCGCAAAAGGCGCAGCCTGGGCTGCCGCAAACCGAGTTGGAAAACCGTGTGCAATTGTGCCGCGAGCAGGCCGAAAACGCCGACCTCACCTTGCAAGCCTTGAATTACCTGCTGAACTTCGTCAGCGGGCGCGCCAAAGTCTGGGACGCCCGCTGGGCGCTGGCCGACGCCGACGGCGCCGAGGCGGTGCGCCAGGCGGAGGCGCGCATCGACAAGCTGCACGGGGAATTGCGGCTGTTGCGCGAGTTCGGCAAGCAGCAGGAGCGGCTGACCGGCGAGCAGGTGTTCGCCATGCAAAAGCAGTTGCTAGACCCCAGTTCGGTGGCCCAGTCCGCGCATCATCAAGGTTTGCTGAAACTGTACAGCGAGCGCGAAGGGCTGTACCGCCGGCTGTTGTGGGGCTTGGAAGTCAGCGACCAGTTGTTGGACTTGTGGCAGCAGGATATCGACGACCGCCGCGGGCGGGCGTCTTGGGGCGAACGCGCCGCCGCAGCGCTGGCGCAACTGCGCGCCGACGCGGCGGCGCTTTGGGAATTCGAGTTGTTCGCGGTGCAGGACACCATCGAAGTCGAGGGCCAGCAAATCACCGGCAAGCGCAGCGTGACCTTCGGCAAGGTGTTGACTGCGCTGTTGATTTTGGTCGTTGGGCTGTGGTTTATCGCACGCCTGTCGCTGGTTTTGGAGCGTGTCGCGGTCAGGCGCGGCGTCGTCGATGCCAGCGCGGCGCAGATCATGCGCCGCTGGCTGCTGTTTGTGGCGGGCATCGCGTTGCTGATGACCAGCATGATGATG
>JBJSYU010000316.1:0-3147 GCA_046089945.1 Candidatus Methylumidiphilus sp. | reverse complement strand
CGCCGCGCACCACCAGCAGGCTATAGCGGAACTGGTCGTCGCGCAGCCGCTCGACGGCGAGGCGCTGGATCTGGATGCCCACCTGCTTGTTCGAGTCGGCGACGAGCTTCTGCAGGAACGTGAGTTCCTCCTTGAGCTGCGAGTTCTCGCCGGAGAGCTCGCTCGCCTGCCGCGTCAGCGTCGCCTGGGTCCCCTGCATCATCGCGAGCTCGGTCTCGAGCGCCGAGGTCCGGGTGCGCAGCGCCGCGTTCTCGCCGCGCAGCTGCGTCGCCTCCGCCTCGACGCTCGCGAGGCGGGCCTCGACCTCCTTGCGGTTGAAGCCGCCGAGGATCTGGCCGAAGTCGAAGCCCCACCACCACATCCCGGCGACGACCACGAGCAGCGAGACGGCGACCACCGCCCGCCACGGCCACGGCAGGTGCGTGCGCACCGCCATCCGCGGCGCGCTGATGCCGAAGTGCCGGGAGACCCGGCGCCACCAGGCGCGGATCGGCACGCGCCGTCCCTACGGCAGGACGGGCAGCGCGGTGAGCCCCGTGGTTTCGGGCAGGCCGAACATCAGGTTCATGTTCTGGACCGCCTGCCCGGCGGCGCCCTTGACCAGGTTGTCCTCGACGGCGATGACGAGCGCGATGTCGCCGCCCTGCGGCCGGTGCACGGCGATCCGGCAGACGTTCGAGGCGCGCACCGAGCGGGTGTCGGGGGCGCTGCCCGGCGGCATGACGTCGACGAAGGGCTCGCCCGCGTAGCGCTTCTCGAACAGCGCCTGCAGGTCGACGTCGGCGCGGGTGAGCGGCGCGTAGAGCGTCGCGTGGATGCCGCGGATCATCGGCGTCAGATGCGGCACGAAGGTCAGGCCGACCGGCTGGCCCGCCGCCTGCTCCAAGCCCCGGCGGATTTCCGGCAAATGGCGGTGGCCGGCGACGCTGTAGGCTTTGAGGCTCTCGCCGGTCTCGCTCATCAAAATCGGGATTTCCGCCTTGCGCCCGGCGCCGCTGACGCCGGATTTGACATCGGCAATCAGCGTGTCCAGCCGCACCAGCTTGTGTTCAACCAGCGGCAGCAGGCCAAGTTGCGTGGCGGTGGGGTAACAGCCGGGGTTGGCGACCAGCCGGGCGGCGCGAATGCGCTCACGGTTGACTTCGGGCAGGCCGTACACCGCCTCGGCCAGCAGATCCGGGCAGGCATGCGGCTCGCCATACCATTGCTGCCATTCCGCCGGATCGGCCAAACGGAAATCGGCGGCCAAGTCGATGATCTTGACGCCGCGTTCCAGCAAGTCCCGCGCCATGCGCATGGCCGTGCCGTTCGGCGTGGCGAAAAACACCACGTCATTGTCGGCCAGCGCCTCGACCGTAGGCTCGCTGAACAGCGCATCGACAAAGCCGCGCAGGTTCGGATACAGCCCGTCCACCCGCTTGCCGGCGTCGGCCCGCGAGGTGACGGTGTTGATGTGGACCTGCGGATGCAGGGCGAGAATGCGGAGAAGTTCGACGCCGGTATAGCCGGTGCCGCCGACGATGGCTGCTTGAATCATGGGGTCTAGGCTTTAATAGACTGGCTAAGAATCTTTTTTGCTGAAATAAAACCCGATTACAAGCGTAGCAATCGCAGGCACAGCCGTTTTAGTGAAGTCCAGTATCGAATAGACTAGCTTGATAAGCTCGCTATTCTGCGAAAAGTATGCTGCCGTTATATAGGTGCCTGAAAAGACGAAGACAAGAAGAATAAACAGATACAGCAATATTTGTTTGCCGAAAACGAGAATATCCCGTCCAGTGATTTCCTGCACTTTAGCAGGATATTCTTTGGCAGTATATTCTTTACGTTTTTCAATATCCGAATCACCAGATATTACAACCCCAAACTCAACACTACTAGGCTGCGGCACATTCGACTTATCCCGTTCGGTTGATGGCACAGTGTCAAACTCCCGTTATTTCGCCAACCACATCAGGTTTTTCACCTTCCTTTCGTTTTATTATACCTAATGTTGTATTTTCTTCTTGGGAAACTGTATTGGCAAGTGCTACAAGCCCGAAAGCTCGTGCTGAAGCCTCATCAATAGTAATATTCCGGCGATGAGCAAACTTTTTGAGTTCTTCATACGTTTTTTCAGGTATCTCAATTTTATAGTTTGCCATAGAAATTTCCTCCAAAAAGACTTGCTAACTTACAGTGAAAGGCAGCAAATGGATACCACAAATTCGCACTATCGTCAACAGAAAATGCGTAACGCTCATAGAGGAGCGTGTCAGGGCCAATTATTGCTGCGCATCCGAATAAACCTCAACTTTGGCCTTAAGCTTCTGGCCGGGTTTGAAGGTGACGACGCGGCGGGCGGTGATGGGGATTTCTTCGCCGGTTTTCGGATTCCGGCCGGGGCGCTGTTTTTTGTCGCGCAGGTCGAAATTGCCGAAACCGGACAATTTCACCGCCCGCCCGTCTTCCAGCGCGGTTTTGACCTCTTCAAAAAACTGGTCCACCAATAGTTTGGCATCGCGCTTGTTTAGGATGGTTTCCGCCAGCAGTCTATCGACTAAATCAGCTTTGGTCAGGGCCATAGGTTTAATCTCTCAGTTTTGCGTTAAAGTCTTCGGCCAGACGCGCCAGCACGTCGGCAATCACCGCGTCCACTTTGGCGTCGGTCAGGGTTTCCGCGTCGTCTTGCAGCACCAGCCCCAAGGCCACGCTTTTTTGGCCGGCTTCGATGCCCGCGCCTTGATATACGTCAAACACCAGCGCCTGCCGAATCAGCGGCGATTGCTGGCGGACACGGTTTAATAATCCGCTGGCGGTGACGCCCGCATCAACCAGCACGGCGATATCACGGCGCACTTGCGGGAATTTCGACAAGGGTTTGAAGGACGGAATGGCGCGGTTCAGCAGCAGGTCTTGATCCAGCTCAAACACAAACACCCGCGTCTCCAAGCCCAATTCCTTTTCCAGCTTCGGATGCAACAGCCCTAAAAAGCCTAAGCGCTGCCCGCGCAGGCGGATTTCGGCGGTTTGGCCGGGATGCAGGGCCGGATGCGTCATGCGGTCAAAGCGCAGGCCGCGCGGCGCGAACAGCGCTTCCAGGTCACCCTTCAGGTCGTAAAAATCGGCCGGGCGGGTGGGGGCGCCCCATTGCTCGGGTTGGGCCGG
>JBJSYU010000315.1:0-4809 GCA_046089945.1 Candidatus Methylumidiphilus sp. | reverse complement strand
AATGTTGCGCTGCACCGTATCGCCCAGCCCCAACTGGCCTAAGTTGTTGTTGCCACACACATGCAATTTGCCATCACTCGTGCGTATTAATACATGCGCCCGGTCTACTTGGCTCACGCTCAACTCTTGCGGGCTGACGCTTCCAGCGGGTATCGCCATTGCCTGTGGGCTGCTATAGTTGGTAGTGTTGTTTACGCCCAATTGCCCATAAAAGTTATAGCCCCAGCTATAAAGTAGCCCGTCTGCGGTCAACACATACACACTCGCGTTTGTGCTATCGCCGCCACCCAACCACACATTGCTAATTGTCTTGCTGGCAATTGTCACCTTTTGCAAGGTGCGGTAGCGGATCGCGGTATTAGTCGTATCACCCTGCCCAAGCTGGCCCACTGTGTTATCCCCTGCTACCCATAGCTCACCGGTGCTGGTCACCGCCGCCACGTTATAGCGGGTGGCTGTCACTTTTACCCATGTGCCTGTGCGTGCCCCGTTGCACTTCATTCCCATTGGTATACCCGTTGCGGCTTCGGCTTGGCTCAATGTGCTATTGGCAGAAATGCCCCACACCTGAATCTGATCATCGCTGGTGATCACCGCCTGCCCATAACAACTGGCCAACTGTGACATCAACGCCGTCACCTTACGCCGTCCCTGTGCAGCCACCGCCGCATCTACCTGCGCCTTGGTGTAATACGCTGTATCGTGGTTATGCCCCGTGTTACTCTTGCCCGCCATCTGGGTATCAATCTCAGTCTCGGTGTAATACCGCGTATCATGGTCATGAGTGCTAGGTGGTCGGGTATCTGTCGGGCTATCTGTGCCAATAGTCTGCCGTGCCTGCGCTGGGTCTGCTGCGCCCATCAACTGCGCCCCTAAAGTGGTTACCCCGCTTATCTCACTAATCGGCTTCACCACTGGTGGGGTTGGCTGGTTAAATGTTAGGCTGCTACTCTCTATACTCATCAATAAAAAAAGGTTAACGATTAACCCCTAAGCATTAACCATTAACCATTTGTGCTTACACATGTTGCGGCATGGGCCGCCGCTTGATCTGCCCGGTATATTGGGCTGGCTTCCGTGCTGCCCGTATGTTTTCACGGTTAATCTTATATTGCTGTGCCACATCACCAATCACCCGCGCGACCTCACTGGTTGGGGCTATCAACTTATCTGAGTTAAGCAACTCATACAACGCCCCATTCACCACAAACCCCACCGCATCACGGTTGTCATTCTCACCAAACTGAATGTAGTCATCAGGCTCAATCGGGATGGTAATCAGCGCTTGGTATTGCACCATCAGCGGCCCCCACACTGGCTCGCGCATCTGCAATTTACGCGCCCCATCTACGTTAATAACTTCATAGAAAGGGTAATCTTTCCATTGCACATGGCCCAGCGTTGCCACGTTGCTTATTGGCCCCACCAATTTCACCTGCACTTTATTCACACTTAAACAATCGCTTGGCAAATCCCAAATGCTATGCAACCCATCTAAGCTCGTCGTCGTTTCAGTCGCCCGTGATAATTTCCAGCTATCGCCCATCACATACATGGCTCGCACCACTGCCGACACCATCGTATCCCACCGCCAAGGCGTAACCATAAAGCCTGTGCTGGCTGCAATCGCACTGCTGTGCGCTGGCCTAAACGTTAGCGTGCCCGTGTTGCGGTCAAGGCTCACGATCTCCCGATCTACCCCCGCCACTTGCACCCGCATCCCTGCGCCAAATGCACGGCCAATGAGGCTACTGCATACCAGCGTATTTGTCGTGCCTGCGCCTGTGCTCAGCCCATCAAACCATACTTGTTTCACTTCGCATATCTGTTTCAGTATGTCGCGTAATGTCTGTGCCATGGCGGCCCTCCTTGTTACAACTCAACCACGTTTGGGTTTTGTTGTAGTTGTTCAACTTCTAACGGGTTGGCGGTCTTATACCGTGCGCTTTGCTCACGGCCTTTATAAAACTGCACCTTATAATCCTTCGCGTCATTGCTCACATCAGGGCGAATCGTCACCCACACAGTAGACGTGGCGCTAGGATATTCAAACGTTGTTTGCTTTGCTGCTTTTACTGCATCAGCCATATTAAAAAAATCGGGAGGCAACATTCCCCAATGCCGCCCCCCTTACCATAGGAGAAGTTTCAAACAACCGAAACAGTCACGCGGTTATCGTAAACCCAAACAAATTACGGCAACACAAAGTTGTAGATACGGCGAAACGCTTCAGGCAAATCAATCGCCACGCTGTATTCACCATACACCTGATACAAATCACGCACGCCCTGTTGTTGCACCTGATAGGTTTTTAATTCCAAGTCACCCAACGGGAACATATACGCATGGTCGCGGCGCAACAAAAAGATATCGGTATCAAGCAAAAAGTGAATTGGCAACACATCCACCGTGGCAAAATCAAACCGAATCTTTTCAGTTACCGTGCCCGCTGTTACAGCGTCGCCTGGGTTTACCTGCACTGTGTAGCTGCTGCCATAAATCTGGCTCAACTTTAGGCGGGTTGTGCCGCTACAAATCAACAAATCAGGCGTGGTCATTTCGCCGCCTGTTACCCACATATCTTTAATGCTGGTGCTCAGCTTCGTGCTGCTCAAAGTCGCGCTGCCATAATCATCACCAATGGCATATTGCAACAACCCACCAAACGCGGCTGGGTCAGTATCTGTGCCATCGCCTACATTTTTTAAGCCATACACAAACCCTTCTTCCAACGACTTAAATGCATCCAATGTGGCATCTTGCTCCGCCCCTGCCAACCAGTTGTTGCCGATGTCGTCGTAGCGTTGCACTTGTTGATTTTTCCACGTGCTGCTAAATGGCACGCGGATACCCTGATAATAGTTTGTGTTGACATCACCACGGATATAGTTATCCGTTACGGTGTCGCTGGTTTCGCCTTGAGCACGGCCTGCCAAACGAATCTTAGCCGCGCTGGTATGGTTAGCCGCCGATGTGCCAAACTTTGCACCTGCTACCGCCACTGTGCCTGCTGCCACGCCTGCGGCTGTCGCAATAAAGCGTTCATTGTCAACAATTAAGATTTGACCTTTGCCAATATACAACGCGTCACTGGCTGGCGTAATGGTCAAGCTAGTGCCACCGCTGGTGTAGTTAGCGCCAAGTGTCATTTGGCTGGGGCGCAATTTCTTGTTATACCATTCTGCCGTGGTGCTGTTGCCTGTGTTGGCAAAAAACCCGGGCTTGCGATTCAGCGCGGGCGCGCCATCTTTGCCTCCAAAAAGTTCATTTAGCAACGGGGTCTTATGCCCGATGATGCTCATGCGATTCACCACCGAACGAATCACACTGCTGGTTGCCTTATACGTTGTTTGTATTCCTTCAATACCTGCCATGTTAATCCTGTGTCACTGAATTACTTACCGCGTTTTATCTTCGCTATCTGGTCTTGCACGTTCGACCATTGACTATATGCCGTTACATCACCCTTGCGGGCTGCTGGCTCTAGCCCCTTGGCCCGTGCCTCTAACGCCGCCAACGATGTGCCACCACTCCCCGCGCCGCTGCTGGTTTTCATCACCCCAGCTTTTACTAGCGCCGCCTGCGCCGCCGCCTTCTCCAGCTTCGGCAATTGCTTTTGCTGTGCCACACTGCCACCCCGCGCCAACGCTGCCAACAATTTGCTGGCCTGCTGATACGCATACGGATCCGCTGGGTTAACATTGCGTAGCACTGCGCTGGCCTTGCCCCACTCCACCCCCAGCTCTTTGGCTAAGCTTTGCACCTCGCCAATCGTTTGAGAAATGCGGGCTTGCACCTGTTGCTGTTGCTGCTGCTGGCCAAGCATCTGCGCATCCAACGCATCGCGCCGCTGCAATTCCTGCTGCAACATCGCCACCCGTGTCTCTGGGTCAACGTTCTGCAACATCGCATCAAACTGCTGGCGATACATCGCCCGCTCTTGCGCAATGCCCTGTTGAATAGCGACCAACTCTGCCGCGTGTTGCTGGCGCTGCATCTCATAGCGCCGATCTGCTTCAGCCTGATAGCGTTTAAAATCTTCGCTCGTATCCAGTGAATTATTATTTTTTTGTTTACTCGCGGGCGCTTTACGTTCCCCCTCGCCCACCTCATCAGGGGTTTCACTGGCAACATCATTTAACTCTAACTCAGGCGCATCGGCTATCGGTTCTGCGGCTGCGCTTTGGGGTGCATCCCCAACGCTGGCCCCGTCCCCAACTCCGCTGGCGTTCATCTCATCCATTGTGTGTTACCTCTTTGTTGTTTATTCAAACAGAATAAATTATACATACAGAATCAGACACCACAAAAAAGCGCGGGCGATGTTGCAAAAGTTCACTTTTTCAACATCGCCCGCGCCTATACGTAGTATAGGGTTCTACTGTAATTAATGAATAATATCCCCAGTATTGTTGGCATATTTACCAACAATAGTATCAAAGATATTACCAACAATTTACAGTTGTTTCAGTGTTGCGCCTCAGCGCCCCACACCATCAGTCTTACGCGCCAAGGTCAACCCCTTTGCCGCTGTTGGATTTCAAAAAAATTTCAGGGTATCCCCTGCGGATTGCAACCGGATTGGGCTATTCACATGCGCGTAATTCCTCACGCGCAAAACCATCGCTTAATAGTATACATCCAACAAAGATTAGAGTTTGATAAGAGATTGTAAAACCCCCTTGCGCTCTAATTGAAATAGATATACAATTCAATTAATCAAAAGCAACAAAACAAAGGAAATAAAATCATGAACATGACAATTGCAGAATTTAATAACAAGTTTGGATCCGTTATCACCAAGCAAAC
>JBJSYU010000314.1:0-3654 GCA_046089945.1 Candidatus Methylumidiphilus sp. | reverse complement strand
CCCGTTGGCGCAAACCGTCGCCAACACCGCCCGCCCGGTCACAGTGCTGACGCAAGAGGAACTCGTCACCAAGGCCGGCAACACCATCGGCGCGACGCTGCAACAGGAACCGGGCGTCACCAGCCAGTCGTTCGGGCCGGGCGTCGGCGCGCCGGTCATCCGTGGGCAGACCGGCCCACGGGTGCGCGTGATGCAAAACGGCATCGGCAACAACGACGCCTCCGCGCTCAGTCCCGACCACGCCAACAGCGTCGAGCCGGTGCTGGCCGAGCGCGTGGAAGTGCTGCGCGGCCCGGCCACGTTGCTGTATGGCAGCGGCGCCATCGGCGGCGTGGTCAACGTCCTCGACAACCGCATCCCCGAACAGCGCATCGACCGTCCGTTCCGCTTCGACGGCCAGCAAAACTATGATTCGGTGTCCAGCGAGACCACTAGCATGGTAAAGATGGAAGGCGGCAAGGACGGCGTGGCTTATCATCTGGATGGCTTTTACCGCGACCGTGGCAACACCCACATCGGCGGCGAGGCGATAGACGAAGCCGCCGCCCGCGCCACCGACCCCAGCCTAGAGGGCGTCTATCCGCTGCAAAATTCCTACGGCGCCATTCTGAACACCCAGGCCCGCGCCAGCGGCGGCACCGCTGGGCTGTCTTACATCGGCGAGGCGGGCTTCTTAGGGGCGTCGGTAAACCAGTTGGATAACACCTACGGCATCCCGCCCGACGGCGCCGGCGGCCCGACGGTGCGCGTCGATCTCACGCAGACCAAGTACGACTTCAAAAGCGAATGGAAAGCCCCGTTCGCCTTCGCCGAGGCGCTGAAGCTGAAATTCGGCTACACCGACTACCAGCACCAAGAAATCGAGGGCGGCGTCGTCGGCACGACCTGGAAAAACCAATCCTACGAAAGCCGACTGGAAATGCCGCACAAGCCCCTTGGCCCGCTGCGCGGCGTGGTCGGCTTCCAGTCCATCAACAGCGACTTCCAAGCCATCGGCGTGGAAGCGGTGGTGCCGAAATCGCTGATCGACACCTACGGCCTGTTTGCCGTCGAAGCGTTCGATGTTGGCCCGGTGACGTATGAGTTAGGCGTCCGGGTGGAACATCAATCGATCTCGCCCGAAAACCTGTCCGGTCGCAATTTCCTGCCGATCAGTGGCTCGGCTTCGGGTTTGTGGAAAATCAACGACCAGCACCAGATGAGTTTAGGCTTCACGCAATCGCAACGCGCCCCGGCGGTGCAGGAGCTTTACACGTATGGCGTCCATAACGCCACGCACAGTTTTGAAATCGGCGACGCGCATTTGAACAAAGAAGTCTCCTATAACCTCGATTTAGGCTACCGCTTTAAAGCCGATTGGCTGAACGCCGAAATTAATGTGTTCAACAACTGGGTCAATAACTATATTTACCAGCGGCGCGACAGTGTGGCCTTCAACACAGACCAGGAAAGCTTTGAGGATATTTGCTCAGATCTAGGTGCCTGTCTGCCGGTATACCGCAGCAGCCAAGCGGACGCGACATTCAAAGGCTTTGAGGCGAAACTGGTGTTGCCCTTGATGGAAAACCATTATGGCTTGGTTGACCTGACCTTATTTGGCGATTACACGCGGGGCGAGTTTTCCAGCGGCGGCGACGTGCCGCGCATGCCGCCGCTGCGCTACGGCTTCCAACTGGATTATGCGCAAAACGACTGGTCGGCGAATCTGCGGCTGACCCGTGGCGAGCCGCAGGACAATCCCGGCGACAACGAATCGAAAACCGCCGGCTATCTGCTGCTCGGCGTCGGCGCGCAATACCATGTCAAGGCGCTCAAAGTCGCCGATGTGACGGTGTTTGCCAAAGGCAACAATCTGCTCAATGAAAACATCCGCAATTCCACTTCATACCTGCGCAATTTCGCCCCGGAGCCGGGGCGCGGGGCGATGTTGGGTTTGCGCATCAGCTATTGACGTAGCGCCGACGTAGCGCCGGCATCCTGTCGGCATTTATATTGAATCGCCGGCAAGATGCCGGCGCTACATCGTCGGCAAGATGCCGGCGCTACCTTGGAGCATCTAAAACCCCATGCCACCGCCTCCCCAACTCCCCGTCATCGTACTCACCGGCTTTCTGGGCAGCGGCAAAACCACCCTGCTGAATAGCCTGCTGCGCCAGTGGCCGGATTCGGCGGTGCTGATCAACGAATTCGGCGCGACGCCGGTGGATCAGCGCTTGATTGCCGAACACAACATCCCGGTCACGGTGCTGGCCGGCGGTTGCCTATGCTGCCAAGTCCGCGACACCTTGGCGCCGACTTTGAAAAACCTGTGGATGGCTTGGCATCGGCAACAGCCGTTTGCGCGGCTGATTATTGAAGCCAGCGGCGTCGCCAGCCCGGAACCGGTGTTGGATGTGTTGCTGCGCGAGCGCTGGCTGGCGGCGCGGCTGCGGTTGCACGGCGTCATCACCACCGTCGCCGTGCCTAACGCCTGCGAACAGATCGAGCGTTTCCCGGAAGCGCTGGCGCAAGTGGCCTGGGCCGATGTGCTGGCGCTAACCCAGGCCGATTTGGCGGACGCGGCGGGCCTAAACGCCGTGGAAACGCGGCTGGAGGCGCTGGCCCCCGCCACGCCGCGAGTCCATGCGGCTTTCGGCGCCATCGATGCCGACGCCTTGCTTGCCGCCCCGGCGGGCCTGCGCCGCGTCCCCCCCGGTACGGAAACGCCGGCGCACGGTTTCCACAGTCTGTCGCTGCGGCTGGACACGCCGCCGCCTTGGCCGTTGCTGCAACATCTGCTGCAAACGCTGTTGGCCCAATACGGCCCCCGGCTGCTGCGCATCAAAGGCGTGGTGTATCTGCCAGGCGATGTGAATCCCGTGGTGTTGCAAGCGGCCGGCGGGCAGTTGCACCCGCCACAGGCGCTTAAGGCCCGCGCCGCCGATGACGGCGTCGGCCGGCTGGTGTTCATCACCGACGGCGCGGTGGAGGGTTTGGCGGAGGCGGTGATGGCGGGGATACGCGGCGGCGAGGCCCGGCAAGCTGGCCGCTAGGCCCACAAATCCGCCAAGGAAAACGCCACCGCGTCAAACGGCGGGACAGCCACCGCCTCATCATCCTTCAGCGCGGCAATCAACAGCCAGCCGCCTTCACATAAAGTGAACGCCTCCAAGGTTTGCGCCAGCGGATCGACCAGCCAAACATGCGCCACGCCATGCCGCGCATACAGCGGCAGCTTCACCACGCGGTCTTTCTTCGCGGTGGACGGGGACAGGATTTCGCACACCCAATCCGGTGCAATCTCAAAGCGGTGGTCGTCGGGAATCGCCGGCATCCGGGCGCACCGCCAACCTTCCAGATCCGGCACCGCCACTTCCACGTCGCGGACGAAATGCACCTCCGGCTCCGGCATGATCCACCAACCGCCCGGCCCACCCCGTCCGAAGTCAAACGGCCCGGACAAATTAAAGCTCAAGCCCCGCTCCACCACGCCATGCCGACCCGAAGGCCGTGGCATCGTATACAGTTCGCCATTCAGTATCTCGCCAGTCATAGGCTCAGGAAGCGCCAGCAATTGTTCGTACAAACTGGGTTTTAAAGCGGCGCTCATGGGTTTCTCCGGGTGGTTTTAATAACTGATGTTACCTAACATAGGCCGCGCAGTCGTAGCGCCGG
>JBJSYU010000313.1:0-12485 GCA_046089945.1 Candidatus Methylumidiphilus sp. | reverse complement strand
CAATGTCCAGCGCCACGGCTGGCTGGTGCTGTACCTGTTCGGCGCTTCGCCGGCCTTCTGCGCGTCGTTCTTTGCGGAGCGCAAGCCGTTGGCGGCAAAGTTCGCCGAGCTTGACCCTCAAACTCTCTACAAGCCCGCCGCCACCTCGCTGCGCATGAGCGACATCGGCTACCGCAACGACAACCAGGCCGGCCTCAACATCTCCTTCGACACGCTAGACGAATACGTCGCCAGCCTAGTCCAGGCCATCAACACCGAGGCGCCGGCCTATCAGGCCATCGGCGTCAACGTGGACGGCGAATACCGCCAACTCAGCGCCAACATCCTGCAAATCGCCAACGAATACTACAGCCCCGTCCGCCCCAAGCAAATCGCCCGCAGTTGCGAAAGCCCCACGCTGGCGCTCAAGCGCCGGGGGGTGCGCTACATCGAGCTGCGTTCGCTGGACTTAAACCCGGCCTGCCCGCTGGGGCTGGAACTGCGCCACATGCGCTTTCTGGAACTGTTTTTGTTGTGCTGCCTGCTGCGTGAAAGCCCACCGCTGAGCGCGCTGGAAAAATCCGAGGCCAAAGACAACGCGCTGGCCGTCGCCAGCCGGGGCCGCGAGCCGGGACTGCGGCTGAGCCGACAAGGGCAAAGCCTCAGGTTGGACGAATGGGCGATGGAACTGGCGGAAGACCTGCTGGCCTTGGCCGCAGTGTTCGACGCCGGGACGCCTGCGCACGACTACCGCGACTGCGTCGCCCCGCTATTGGAAGCCATCGCCAACCCCGGCAGTACGCCATCGGCGCAGATATTGGCCGCGCTGCGCGACAACCGCGAATCGTTCCAAGCGCATACCTTAAAGTTGTCCCGCCAACATGCCGCAGGCTTTCGCGCCCGCCCGCTGGACGGCGCGCAGGCCGATGAATTCAGCCGCCACGCCGAAGCCTCGCAAGCCGCGCAACGGCAGACCGAGGCGGACGACAGCCTAAGCTTCGACGCCTTCCTCAAGCACTACTTCACCGAATGCAGCGGCTCGGCGGCGGAGCTGGCGGCGAAACCCGCCGCCTGACGACCGGCAAGCTTGCCGCAAAACCGCCCTGAATCTCGCCTGTTGTGGACAAATCGCCGCTATTTCGTCAAAATGGCCCCGCTTTTCAGCCGCCTTTATCTGCGGCCACCGGAACCACCTCCCTTTTATAGAAAGCATGGCAAACATCCTTGTACTCAACGGCCCGAACCTCAACTTGCTGGGCGTCCGGGAACCCGGCATTTACGGTAGCCAAACCCTGCAAGACATCGACAACGCCTTGTCCGAACAGGCCGGCCGGCTAGGCTGCGCCATCGCCTTCATGCAAAGCAACGCCGAACATGCGCTGATCGACCGCATCCATCTGGCTTTCAAGGAAGGGGTCGATTTCATCCTGATCAACCCCGGCGCGTTCACGCACACCAGCGTCGCCCTGCGCGACGCGCTCCTCGCCACGAAAATCCCATTCATCGAGGTGCATTTGTCCAACGTCCACGCCCGCGAGCCGTTCCGCCGCCATTCCTACCTGTCCGACATCGCCCGGGGCGTCATCTGCGGGTTCGGTGCGCTCGGCTACGGACTCGCCTTGCAAGCTGCCCTCCACGAACTTCAAAATAACTAAAAAGGTCGCCAAACCTATGGACATCAGAAAAATAAAGAAACTGATCGAACTGATCGAAGACTCGGATATCGCCGAAATCGAAATCCGCGAAGGCGAAGAGTCCGTGCGGCTCAGCCGCTACTCGGCCACCCCGCCGCAAGCCTTGGCCGCCCCGGCCCCAGCCCCGGCAGCGACCGTACACACGGCCGCCATCGCCCCGCTGTTCGCCGCCCCGCCCGCCCCGGAAGAACCCTCCGGCCACATCGTGCGCTCGCCGATGGTCGGCACGTTTTACCGCTCGCCGACGCCGGGGGCAAAATCCTTCGTCGAACTCGGTTCCCGCGTCAACGCCGGCGACACCCTGTGCATCATCGAAGCGATGAAAATCCTCAACCAGATCGAAGCCGACAAGTCCGGGGCCATCTCCAAAATCCTGGTGGAGAACGCCCAGCCGGTGGAGTACAACCAGCCGTTGTTCGTGATCGAGTGAGCCGGCCCTAAGCCGACCTTGCCCTTCCGCCCACCCAACTAGGTACTCAACCCATGCTCGGTAAAATCCTTATCGCCAACCGGGGCGAAATCGCCCTGCGCATCTTGCGCGCCTGCCGCGAACTCGGCATCAAGGCGGTGGCCGTCCACTCCGAGGCCGACCGCGACCTCAAGCATGTGCGCCTCGCCGACGAGTCCGTCTGCATCGGCCCGGCCGCCTCCAAGGACAGCTACCTCAACGTCCCCGCCATCATCAGCGCGGCGGAAGTCACCGACGCCGTCGCCATCCACCCCGGCTACGGCTTCCTGTCGGAAAACGCCGACTTCGCCGAGCGCGTCAACCAAAGCGGCTTCATCTTCATCGGCCCGAAGCCGGACACCATCCGCCTGATGGGCGACAAAGTCTCGGCGATAGCGGCGATGAAGCAGGCCGGCATCCCCTGCATCCCCGGCTCCGACGGCCCGCTCGGCGACGATTACGAAGAAAACTTGAACATCGCCCGCCGCATCGGCTTCCCGATCATCATCAAAGCCGCCGGCGGCGGCGGCGGGCGCGGCATGCGCGTCGTCCACAGCGAGGCCGCGCTGCACAGCTCGATCACGCTGACCAAGGGAGAGGCGGGCGCGGCGTTTGGCAACGATATGGTGTACATGGAAAAATTCCTTGAAAACCCGCGCCATGTCGAGTTTCAAGTCATCGCCGACAGCTACGGCAATGTCGTGCATTTAGGCGAGCGCGACTGCTCGATGCAGCGCCGCCACCAAAAAGTCGTGGAAGAATCCCCGGCCCCCGGCATTTCCGAAGAAAAACGCCAGCGCATGGGCAAGCGTTGCGTCGATGCCTGCAAAGCCATCGGCTATCTCGGCGCCGGCACGTTTGAGTTTTTGTACCAAGACGGCGAGTTTTATTTCATCGAAATGAACACCCGCGTCCAAGTCGAACATCCGGTGACAGAAATGGTGACCGGCTTCGACATCGTCAAGGAACAACTGCGCATCGCTGGCGGCGAGGCGCTGTCGATCAAGCAAGAAGATGTCAGATTGCGCGGCCACGCCATCGAATGCCGCATCAACGCCGAAGACCCGACCAACTTCATGCCCTCGCCGGGGCTGATCGAACAGTTCCACATGCCCGGCGGCCCCGGCATCCGCGTCGAGACCCACATCTACAACGGCTACCGCGTCCCGCCCTACTACGACTCGATGATCGGCAAGCTCATCGCCCACGGCGAGACCCGCGACAGCGCCATCGCCCGCATGCGCACCGCGCTGCACGAAATGGTCATCGGCGGGATCAAATGCAACATCCCGCTGCTGCTCGACATCATCAACGACAAGGCATTTCAGGAAGGCGGACAAAACATCCACTACCTGGAAAAGAAACTGGGGCTGAAACACTGATGTGGCGGCAACTGTCGGCGGCGGCGGCAGAGGACCAAGCCGAGCCATTGGCCGACCGCCTGTTTGAACTCGGCGCCTTGTCGGTCAGCTTTGAAGACGAGGGCGACCAACCCCTGTTCGAGCCCAAACCCGGCGAGACGCCGATCTGGCGCGACACTCGCGTCATCGCGCTGTTTGAAGAAGACGCCGATCTTCACGCGGCGCGCGCCGCCCTCGCCGTCGAATTCCCCGACGCCACGCCGGGCGGCTGGCGCGAAGAGACGATCCAAGATCAAGCCTGGGAACGCGCCTGGCTGGAGCATTTCCAGCCCATGCCGTTTGGCCGGCGCCTGTGGATCATCCCCACCGGCTTTGCGCCACCGGCCCAGCCCGACGCCGTCTGCGTCAGCCTAGACCCCGGCCTCGCCTTCGGCACCGGCACCCACCCGACCACCGCGCTCTGCCTGCAATGGTTGGACGGCCAAGACCTGCAAGGCAAAAGCATCGTCGATTACGGCTGCGGCTCCGGCATCCTCGGCGTCGCCGCGCTGCTGCTCGGCGCAGCGGAAGTGCTGGCCTGCGACATCGACCCGCAGGCGCTCACCGCCACCGCCGACAACGCCCGCAAAAACGGCGTCGAAGCCAGGCTGCGCGGCTACTTGCCGCAACAGATGCCCAAGCCCCAAGCCGACATCCTGCTTGCCAACATCCTCGCCAACCCGCTGGTCGAACTGGCGGAACGGCTGGCCGCAAGTGTCAAGCCCGGCGGGCAGATCGCCCTGTCCGGCATCCTGCACGAACAGGCCGAAAGCGTCCTCGCCGCCTACCGGCCATTTTTCCACATGGACGAGCCGGAATACCGGGAAGACTGGACGCGCCTGACCGGCGTCCGCCACGCCGCATGAGCGGGCGCGCTGAGGACTGCGACAGCGCGCAGGAAGCCGCCGCGTTACCCGTCGCCCCCCGCCTCTATACCCGCTGCCCAGGCTGCAAAACCACTTACCGCATCAGCGTGGCGCACTTGCGGCAAGGGCGCGGCGAAGCGCATTGCCAAGCCTGCCAAGCCCCATTCAGTGTGCTGGACAGTCTGGCCGAAACCCCCGCCCGCGCCGTCCCAGGCCAAGCGTCCCCAGGCAAAGCGCCGCTGCTCGGCAAATTGGACGCCGTGGCCCAGCCACCCGCTCCCGCCCCGTTAGCCGCCGCGCAGATGCCCAAGCCGCCGGACAGTGGCCGCCGCACCGCCGCGTGGACAGTCGGCGCAGCCATGATGCTGGCCCTGCTCGCCCTACAAGTAGGCGTCTACGCCGCGCCGCAATTGGCGCAACACGCGCCGCTGCGCTCCAGCCTAGAGTCCGCCTGCCTAGCCTTAGGTTGCGACGACCTGCCGCCATTCCGCGCCACGGCTCAGATCCGCATCCAGGGCCACGCCCTAAACCCCAACGGCGGCGGCTACGAATTCACCTTGGCCGTCGCCAACCACGCCCCCCTGCCCCAGGCATACCCCGCCGTCAAACTCGTGCTGGCCGACGGCAATGGCAAACCCGCCGCCGCCCGTGTGTTCCAACCCGCCGAATATCTGCCCGCCACCGCGCCTGCGCTGATGCCAGTAGGCCGGCCTTACGAAATCCGCCTGCTGCTGGCCCCGCCAACTGGGGAAATTGGCGGGTTTTCATTTGATCTGCTGTAACCTCCACGACATTAAGACCCCTCTCACCTTGGGAGAGGGCTGGGGTGAGGGAAAACACATGCGGCTTTCTTTTGCTTGCCATCATTACAAACCGCATCAGCCGACAGTTCTTGCCAATAAATTGTCCATATCAGCCGTAGGCAGCGGCTTGCTGAAAAAATATCCCTGGATAATGTCGCAGCCTTTCTCGCTCAGAAACACCAATTGCTCCTCGCTTTCCACGCCCTCGGCAATCACTTTATAGCCCAACGAATGCCCCATGTCGATAATCGCGCAGACAATCCGCGCATCCTTCGAACCCGGCGTCATCCCGCGCACAAACGACTGGTCGATCTTAACCACATCAATCGGAAAATTCTTCAGATAGGCCAAAGACGAATACCCCGTGCCAAAATCGTCAAGGGCGATGGCGATGCCCATCTTTTTGAACCGGTTTAGCTGCAATTCAATTTTTTTGGCATCGCCAATCAACATCGACTCGGTGATTTCCAGCTCCAAACTCATCGGGTCTAGCCCAGTCTTGGCCAAAGCCTCCTCCACGGTTTCCACAAAATGCGGATACATAAACTGCCTAGCCGAAACATTTACCGACACATGGTGCATGGCATAGCCGGCGTCCATCCAAGCCTTTTGCTGTTCGCAGGCCGTCTCCAGAATCCATTTGCCGATAGGGATAATCAAGCCTGTCTCTTCGGCGATATCAATAAAATAGTACGGCGAAAGCAGCTTGGTTTTGCCCTTCAGCCAACGTATCAACACCTCCGCGCCATGCAGCTTGCGGGTGTCTGCGGTATACTGTGGCTGATAGTACAACTGCAATTCCTGCTTCTCCAGCGCCCTGCGCAGGCTCACCTCCAACAAATGCCGGTCTTTCGCCTTCGAGGTGTATTTTTCCTGAAAATAATGGAAGCTGTTGTTGCCCTGCTTTTTCGCCTCCAGCATCGCTAGCTCAGCATGCTTGACCAGCGTCTCGGCCTTGTCCGCATCCTCAGGATAAATCGCTATGCCCACGCTCAGGCTGATATATAGCTCCTGCTGTTCGATAAAAAAGAACTTTGCTAGATTGGATACTATATCCTGCGCAATGATCGATGTGGCATAAATCGCCTTTTCATGGGTCTTCTCATTCTGATGCATGATGGCGAACTCGTCGCCGCCCAAGCGGGCCACTACGTCTGGGTTTTTCAGCAGCGCGGACAGGCGGTGGGCCACCTCAATCAGCAAAGCGTCGCCCGCGTGCCGCCCCAGGGAATCGTTGACAGCCTTGAAGCGGTCGATATTGACAAACAACAGGGCCGCATGGGATTTGTGCCGCGCCCCCTGCGCCAGGGCCTTGGTCAACTGCTCAAAAAATAAAGCCCGATTGGGAAGGCCGGTCAACTCGTCATAATGCGCTATCTGCATGATGCGCTGTTCATGCTCCTTTTCCTTGCTGATGTCGAAAAAGTACGCCAGATAGCTTGACGTCGGCTCACCTTTGCGGCTTTCAATGGCGGAAATGTGCAGCCTCGCAGGGTAAGAATCAGCATTTTTGCAATGGCACACAATCTCCCCAGACCACAGCAAGGCGGGATTCGTGCGCAGGAATGCGCTGACCGTCAAGGCGAACGCCTGGGCTGGCGTATGCTCCCCAAGAAACACAAATTGCTTGCCCAAGGAATCCCTTTTTGAATACCCCGTGAACACCGTATAAGCCAGATTGGCATTAAGGACTTTCAAGTCGGCATCCAGCAGTAGAAAAGGCATTTTGCAAGAATTGAAAATCGCCGCGTAGATGCCCGGCTCCTCGGCAATCTTTCGCGCCAGCGGCACGCCGGTGATCAACAGCCGATAATTGCGTCCGTCGTTGTCAAACATGGGCGTCCGCGTGATGTCAAACCCAGCCTCCCCATAGGCTAAGGATTCTGCCGCTTGGGCATTGCGCAAAGGACGGCCAAAACTCCACGCCTGCGCATCCCATTCCGCCGCCACACGCAAAGCCTCCGGGTTAGCATCTGGTGATTCGGCCAACTCCATATTGGTTTTGCCAAAATAGTCAACGCCCGCCAAGCCGAACAGATCGGCATAACGTGGCTCGGCTTTTTGCCAGCGCCCGTCGGCATCTTTCAGGCATAAAAAGTCGGGGACGCCCGCCAATATCCAATCCACCTCTGGCCGAATGATGTCGGCCTGCCCTTCGGGCTGGACTTCGCCATCCGATAGGGTATCGCGCATCGCCTGGGCAAGCCAAAAGCGGCGTATCGCCAAACCTGACAGAGCCAGGACAACAAGCAGCAGGAGAATTCCAAAAACAAGCATTGCGAGTATTTGCGCCGGTCAAGGGGAGGGCGAAATATCGCCTTCCGCAGGAAAGGTTATAGTCGGCCCACGAAATTCAGCATGAGCAAGGAAAAATCATCATCGAAACGGTTTGGCAGGGTCATGGCGCGCACATCTTCAAACACTGCGGACGGCTCACCCCTGTCCTTGCCCAGGTTTTTAGCAAGCAACTGGGCAAACTGGCGGCAATTCCCAATCGCCCCATCGGGCATCGCAGTTTCATACACACCATCACTGTACAAGTATACCCGAATCGGGAAACCAGGGGTAATTGCCACCTCCTGAAATTGTGTGTCGGCCAATACACCTATAGGAGGATTGCCAGATGGCAAATCAACGGCGTTTAGCCTCTCCCCCACAAACAACACCGCCGGCGGATGCCCGCCGCCCGCAAATCGCAAGCGGCACTGGCTAAAATCATACACGCCATACCAAATGGTAAAGTACATCTCGCCATAACGCTCCATCGGAAACGCGCTGTCCAATGCCTGCAAAACCTCTGCGGGACTGGCAAAATCGACATTGGGCAAGGCTTTTTGACGCAGCACGTTGAAAATCGACACCGAATGCAAGGCGGCACCGACGCCATGGCCGCAAACATCCAACACATAAAAGGCAAAGCGCTCGCCGTCCAGCCAAAAATAGTCAAATATATCCCCACCCAATTCCGCCGACGGCAGGTAATGCCAAGCCGTCAAAACCGGGCCTAAGCGCAAGGGCGGCGGCGGCAGGCTCTCCACACATAGCCGGCGGCGCGGCGCAGATCCTTGGCCAATTCATCGGACTCCCGAAGCGCCGAGCGATGCCGGTATTCATGCCGCAACATCTGCTTGCCCACTTGCAACGTCGCCGCCATCGGCCAAACCACCTTGCCGACGATCCGCCGCCCGTCGAGAAAACCGCCGTTGGTGGCGCCCAAGTCCTCCACCCAAATCTCGCCGTCCGCAAAGCCCACGGCGCAATGGTGGGTGGACACGAACGGGTCGGCAAGCGCCAAATCGTTGTCGCCAGCCCGGCCCACGGCGACCGGCAGCAGCCCGATTTCGAGGTTTTTGCCGCGTTCGGAACCCTCCACGACCAGCAGGCAATGCGCCACGGCCCCCGTCGGCGGACTGGGGATGGACGCCGTGCGGCTGACCATCGTGCAGTCAGGTTCGGATTCATGTCGGGATGGCGGGATGCTTGTCATACGCCGCCATTATAGTTGGCATCGCCCGTCTGGCGGTATTTCACGGCGCCGCGCCTTGCGTACCCCATGACGCGGAACAATGAGCCGGGGCCGCTGGATTTGAACTAATCTTGGGCATTTGGTACAGTCGAAAGCCTCGCCTAAAACCGGGGTGCGGGCAAAGCCCGCCGGCACCGGCCCACCTTAGCCACCCTTACGAGGCTCACATGGCAACCCCCAATGCACGGCTGGCGGCTGTTCTGGCCGCAATTGCCGTCGCCACTGCCAGCATGACAGTGTGCGCCGACCAGCTTGACGAATTCAACGCCGAACTGGCGCGGATTAACCTGCCTTTGGCCGGCAGCGCCGACCTGAACGCCATTTTCATGGGCAAATCCTATTTGACATTTTCCGTCAAAAACCCAGACGGCACGGCCACAGACTACACCCTCACCGACAAAAAATCGGTAAACCGGGTGTTTAAAGCCATGAAGGCCAATAGTGGCTTTGACAGCGTCTATTCCAGCGCCAACGGCAATTCGCTGCTGCGCACCGCCGTGTTCAGCGACACCGGATTATGCTCAGGCCCAGCGGGCCAATACTCGGTGTCAAACTGGACAGATGGGCTTAACTGCTTAGGACTTTCCCAAGCGCATGAAAGCGCGGCAATCTTAGCGGCCAGCCAAGAGACTATCACAACGTCCGCGTTGCAATTCAACCGGCCCACCACACAATTTGCCAACGCCATGCGGTTTATGCGGACGATGCGCCAAGCCCGCCCAAACAGCCTCAGCGGCGGCTCGTCGGGGGCCGACCAATACCAGCTCTATGGCGACATTGGGCTATATTTCAGTGCAGGCGGCAGCTTCGGCAATATTGACAGCCTGCCAGGATATACCGGCTTCCGCCTAAACCGCAGCACAGTATCGGCGGGCCTAGACTACCGGCTTTCCGACACCATCAACGCCGGCATTTTGTTCAGCTATGTCAATTCCGCCGCAAGCCTATACAATAACGGTGGCAACAATGATGACAATATATTCAGGGTTGCCCCTTATGTCAGCATCACGCCGTTCGACAATGCTTTTATCGATGTGTCCGCAGGCTACGGCTACTACCAGACGGCGGTGAACCGCAATTGCGACACCTGCGTCAGCATGCTGCACGGCAATTACAATTCCAACGAAGGCTTTGGCAGCTTGAACATGGGATATGCCTACAGCTTAAGCGGCATCACCGCGACCGGCTACGGCCAAGTGGCGATGATTGGCATCGCCACCGGTAGTTACCGCGAAACCGGGCTGGATGCGGCGGTTCATGGCGCTTCTATCAACAGTAATGGTGCCATTTCCGTGACCACCACTTTAGGTGCGGAACTCAGCTATGCTTGGAACACGCCGTATGGCGTCGTGGTGCCGCGCATATTTGGCGAATGGCTGCACGAATACAAAAACAACCACCGGGCGATAGCCGGGCAATTCCAAAATGGCGCGATTCCTTTTGCGATCCAAACAGCCTCGCCGGAGCGCAACTGGGCCAACTTAGGCGCAGGGGCGCAAATGGTTCTGCCCAATTCCCTTTCCGTGTTTGTCAGCTACCATAGCTTGATTATGACTGGCGCGGAAAACACCACCTTCGAGGGCGGTGTCCGCTGGGAGTTTTAGCCAAACCGCAGAAATTTGCCATTTTGGTGGCCACATCTGCCACGCGCACGCCTTTTTGTATTATCATGCGCCATTCCAAGACTCCAGCCGGTTCGCCGATGGCGGCACTGTGCGGGATAGTTTTCAAACCAGACACATTAAGTTAGGCAGGTTAATATGGGTGGATTTTTATTCGTCAAAACGACAACGGAACCGGATCGTGTCGAGACATCACTAGAGGTTTTCCAAAAAAAGGGGCTGGCCCTAGACCGAAAACTAATCCGCGATGGCTTTATCGTTTGGCGTTTCCATAAGCGCATCCAAACCCAAGAACATATCTTGGAGTTGCCCAACGGCGACTTTGTGCTGTATACCGGAACCTTGTTATATTGCGGCAAAGTCGGTTTACCCGCACTCACCCAACTACACGAGGACTTTATTGCGGGAAAGACGCTGGAGACTGGATTAAGCGGCCATTACGCCGTACTGTTGTATGCCCACGGCAAATTGCTGGTCTTCTCCGACTACGCCGGATATTACCCTGTCTACGGCGACATCAATCAGACCCTCCTGTCCAATTCCTATTTGGCGGTTGCGCGTTTGGCAGGCGCGGGGAAGCTCGGCGTCCAAGCGTTTTACGAATACTTGCTCTTCGGCCTTTTGGCCTCCGACGACACCCTGCTCGACGAAGTTAAAATACTCAACAGCAAATATTTCTGGAATATCCTGCCCAACGTCCACGCCACACCCCGCGCACCGCACTATCCCCCTTTCGCCGCCAATGCATCCTTCTCGGAGATTGTCGAGCGGGTCGCGGGCGACCTTGGCAATTACTTCCGCACACTGGCCGAAAACTTCACCGCCCCGATAGGCTCGGCGCTCTCCAGCGGCTATGACAGTCGGCTGATGCTGGCCGCACTGAGACATTTAGGCCATACGCCCTATCTGCACGTCTACGGCAAACCCAACTCCGACGATGTCGTGGTTGCCAAAGCCATTAGCGTCGGCGAAAACATCCCGGTTGAGCATGTCGATAAAAGCACTTTTCCCAAAATCAGCCCCGATGCCTTCGCCGCCATCATCGAGGAACAGGCCTATTTTTTCGACTGCATCAAACCTGTCGGCATCATCGACGATGGCACCGATCTGTCCTCGCGCATGCACCGCGCCAGCAAAGCCTCATTGCAACTCAACGGCGGCGGCGGCGAGATTTACCGGGAAATCTGGAATTTGTCCGATCGCAACATCGGCCTGCAGGATTTCCTGAGAATGCGCTTTGACCGGGGCGTATATCCGTTTTGCCGGGGGCCGTTTGATTTGGACACGATCTTCGCCAACTTCACGCAGAAAGCGCAGAACATCGTCGGCATCGAGCGCGACTGGATAAGCCGACGCGAGGCGGAAACCTTGGAACCGTTCTTGCGCAATTTGTTCGCCGCCCCCAACAATGCCGCCAACAACCAGATTAGCTATTCGCTGCTGCCGTTCATGGATCCAAGCCTGTTTATTCCCAGCTTCGATATCCCCATCAAGCACAAGTATTGCGGTGAGTTTCAGGCCCGGCTCATCCAGTTCCTTGCCCCGACCTTAGCGAAATATCCATCACACTACGGCATCAATTTCTCCGACCCCATCCCGCCACGCTACCGCCTGCTACGCTTAATAGAAAGAAATATTCCGCTCAAAATCAGGCTACTGAAACGCTCGAAAATCAGCCTTGCAGGCCCGCGTCCATACTACTTTGCCGACGACTATTTAAGCCAAGTGTTCGACTTGTCGAATTTAAAAGTAGCAGAATATGTGGACATCGATAAAATCGACAACCCGGAGATTCTGTCCAGGGCACTTTCGGTGGAATTGCTGCTGTCGCATCTGTGACCCGCCATAAGGCGCAACCGCGTTAAACCTCTGCCGGATGATGGCGGATCGCCTTCGGCATCCGTCCTACCCCGCTGCCTTGACTTGCACCTCTGGCGCAAGTTTGCTGAATGGTATTTGGCCTGTGTAGGTGAAAATCTCGGAGGTGGTTTTAATTGATTCGAGGTGGGTTTAATTGCTTTTTTATATTTTAAAAGCAGTATCTATTTATACTTTAGTTCGCAATAAGTTGAACTTTCTCAAATTTTTGGAATTTCAACGATAGGAGGGTTTTAAGCTCGGGTTGATATTCGCCATTGTCTACTTTT
>JBJSYU010000312.1:0-5963 GCA_046089945.1 Candidatus Methylumidiphilus sp. | reverse complement strand
GGTATTTCTATTAACCCAGCTAAGCAGGATTGATAGCCACTATGCGACACCATGGCGTGATGCACACGGAAACCTTTGGCGTCGGCCCTGACGTGGTATTGGTTCATGGCTGGAGTATGCATTCGGGCGTTTGGCGCGGTTTTGCCCGACGCTTGGCGGCGGATTTCCGCGTGACCTTGATCGACTTGCCGGGCCATGGCCGTAGCGGCATGTTGGACGACTATACGCTCGACGGCGTTGGTGAGGCGTTGCTGGCGGCGGCGCCGGAGCGGGCGCATTGGTTGGGTTGGTCCTTGGGCGCGGCGCTGTCCTTGCATGTGGCCAGCCGCAGCCCGGAACGTTTGGCGAGTTTGACGATGCTGGCCGGCAATGCCCGTTTTGCCCGCGCCGAGGATTGGCCGTGCGCAATGGATTTGGCGCTGCTGGCGCAGTTTGCCGAGAATATGGTCGGCGATTACCACGGCACGCTGATGAAGTTTTTGGGGCTGCAAACCTGGGGCTTGGACAATGCGCGCGAGGTGTTGAAGGATTTGCGGGCGCATGTGGCCGAATGCCCGGCGCCGGAACCGGCGGCTTTGCGCGCCGGTTTGGAGATTTTGCGCGGGGAAGACCTGCGCGGCGCGTTGTCCGGCCTGCGCCTGCCGCTGTTGATTTTGCTCGGCGGCCGCGACCGCCTCGCCCCGCCCGACGCCGGCGAGGCGATGTGCGCATTGGCGGCTGGGGCGGAGTTGCAGGTGTTGGCGCAGGCCGCCCACACGCCGTTCATTTCCCATGCCGATGAGTCGGCCAGTCTGTTGATTGATTTTTGGCGGCGCCATGGCGCAAACATTAAGCGCTGAAGCGGGCGTGTGGGCGCCGGAAAAGCCTTGGGTCGGGCGTTCGTTTAGCCGGGCTGCGGGCAGCTACGACGGCGTGGCGGTGTTGCAGCGGCAGGTCGGCGAGCAATTGCTGGCGCGGCTGGGCGACATCAGCCCTGCGCCGCGCGCCGTCCTCGACGTGGGGGCTGGCACGGGCTATTGCACGGCGCGGCTGGCGGCGCTGTTTCCTGACGCGGATGTAGTCGCGTTGGATATCGCCGAAGGAATGTTGCAGACTTTGCAGGGGCGTCTAGGTTTGCCGGGGCGGGTGTTGTGCCTGTGCGGCGACGGCGAAGCCTTGCCATTGCGGGCGGGCAGCGTGGATCGGGTGTTTTCCAATCTGGCCTTGCAATGGTGCTGCGACTTGCCTGCCGTGCTGGCGGAGTTTCGGCGGGTGCTGCGACCGGGCGGCGTGGCGTTGTTCAGCATCTTTGGCGCGGGGACGTTGGCCGAGTTGCGCACGGCTTGGGCGATGGCGGACGGCTATGCCCATGTCAATGCGTTTTTGTCTGAGGATACGGTGGCGGCGGCGCTGGCGGCGGCCGGTTGCAGCGCTTACGCGCTCAGCGGCGAACGGCGGGTGTTGCGCTATGCGGATGTCCGCGCCCTGTTGCGCGAGTTGAAAGCCTTGGGGGCGCACAATGTCATGCGCGGTCGGCCGCGCCATTTGACTGGCAAGACGGCGTTTGGCCGGATGTTGGCGGCTTATCCCGTTTGTGCGGCGGATGGGGGCATTGCGGCCAGTTTTGCGGTCATTTATGGCGTGGCGCATTTCGCCGAGGCTGGGGGCTAACGATGGCGGGGTTGTTTGTCACCGGCACCGACACAGGCATCGGCAAAACCTGGGCGACGGTCGCGCTGATGCGGTTTTTGCAGGCCGAAGGCTTGACGGTCATCGGCATGAAGCCGGTCGCCAGCGGCTGCGTGTCGCAGGACGGCGAATGGCGCAACGAAGACGCCTTGCTGTTGCAGAAAAATGCTTCGTTACAGATTGATTACGCGAAATTAAATGTTTACGCATTCGCCCCGCCCATCGCGCCGCATCTTGCCGCCCGGCAGGCCGGGCAGGCCATCCATTTGGATGCGATTGTCCGCCAGTGCCGTGAATTGGAGCGTTTGGCCGATGGTGTGCTGGTGGAAGGCGTGGGCGGCTGGGAAGTGCCGTTGAACGCGGATGAGCGCGTGTCGCATTTGGCCAAGGCATTGAATTTGCCGGTTGTATTGGTGGTCGGCATGCGCTTGGGCTGTTTGAGCCATGCGCTGCTGACGCATGACGCGATGTTGCGTTCCCGCGTGGATTGCCTGGGATGGGTCGCCAATTGTCTGGAACCCGACTTTCCTTGTCTGGAGGAGAACATCGCGGCGCTGTGCGCCGATTTGACCTTCCCTTGCCTAGGCGTCATCCCCCACGGAGGCGGACTGGCAAGGGAAAGGTTCCGGCAAGGGCCACGAAATGTAAGGTTTTTCGGCTTTGGCCGCGAAGAAATCTTGCGCCGACTGGGCTAATCAGTTAAATTTCGACGCATCCAACAAAGTCTGTTCATTTCCAGGGGGAAATACACCTAGGCGGCTAGGCGTTTCTCGCTGGAATTTTTTTATGGTTTTTTGTTATGGTGCGGCGCTTGCCAGCGGGGGTGGGACATCATGGTCGAATCGGGGCATGATGCGGAAACAGGCGCAAACACTATCGTTTTGCGGCCCAACAGTTCGCTGAGCCGCAGGCAAAGCCTTGCATTGTTGGCGTTCTGCGCGCTGCTGATGGGGGCGATAGGCTTAGTGTTCGCCGCCTTGGGCGCATGGCTGGTGCTGCCCTTTTCAGGATTGGAATGGTTGTTGCTTGCCTACTGCCTACAGCTTAGCCGCAGGCAATGTGCGCAACAGGAGGTCATCACCATCACCGATGCCCTAGTCAGCGTCGAGACGAAGCATGAAACGCTAGGGCAGACAGTCAAGTTCCAGCGCGCCTGGGTGACGCTGAACTGGGCTAAGTCGCCGATCAACGGCCACCCCAGCCGGTTGTCGCTGCGCTTGCACGGCAGGGAAGTCGAAATTGGCCGGTTTTTGGCGGAGTCCGAACGGCAGGCTTTGGCCAAGGAATTGCGGATTCTGTTAGGTTCCAGATAATTCAATGATTAAAAGCATTTTTAGTACTGAGGAGAGGGCTGCGTGAAGAAAACAAAACAACTGCTTGCAGGTTTGGGTTTAGCGCTGTGGGGGCAGGCGTTTGCCGCCACAGGGTCGAGTTGCGATGCCGCTGGCAAGGGCTGGGGGGCGCTGAATCTCCCCGCCGGTTGCACCGAGACCAGTCGTGACATACACGACCTGCATATGATGATCATGTGGATCTGTGTGGGCATTGGCGTTTTGGTCTATGGCATCCTGATTTATTCCTTGATCCATCACCGCAAATCCAAAGGCGTGACGCCCGCCACGTTCCACGAAAACCACAAACTGGAAATCGTCTGGACGATCATCCCATTTTTAATCTTGATCGCCATGGCGGTTCCCGCCACCAAAGTCATGATGAAGGTGTATGACACCAGCGCTTCCGATCTAACCATTAAAGTCACTGGCTACCAGTGGAAATGGCGCTACACCTACATGAATGAAGGCATTGACTTCTTTAGTGCCTTAGATGCCAAAAGCAATGCCTGCCGCCAATTGGGTTCCGGCTGCGACCCGTCCACGGTCGAGCATTATCTGCTGAACGTCGATAATCCTCTGGTGATTCCGGCCAACAAAAAAATCCGCATCCTGCTGACTGCCGCCGATGTGTTGCATGCGTGGTGGGTGCCTGAGTTTGGCTGGAAGAAGGACGCCATTCCCGGCTTTGTCACCGACGGCTGGATCAAAGTTGACAAGCCCGGTGTCTACCGTGGCCAATGCGCCGAATTATGCGGTCGCGACCATGGCTTTATGCCAATTGTTGTCATCGTCAAGACGGAGGACGAATACAATAAATGGGTAGCCGAACAAAAGGGTGCCCAGGATGCCAACAAGGCCGATGCCGGCAAAACCCTGACTTTGGATGAACTAAACGCCAAGGGCAAAGAGGTTTATGCCGCCAATTGCGCCGCCTGCCACATGGCGGAAGGGCAAGGCATGCCTGGGGCGTTCCCGGCCATCAAGGGTAGCCCGGTGGCGCTGGGGCCAATAGACCAACACATCAAGCTGGTGCTGAAAGGCAAGGGGGCCATGCCCGCGTTTGCCGATCAGTTGGACGCCGTGGCGCTCGCCGCCGTGGTGACCTACCAGCGCAACGGCTTTGGCAACGGCAAGGGCGACGCGGTGCAACCCGCCGAGATCCAGGCGCAAAAATAACTTTCAACCCTTTTTGAGGTAAGCGGATATGTCAGCAACGACCCATGACGATACCCACGCTCATGACGGCACCCACGATCACCACGATCATGGCCCTGCCAAAGGCTTCATGAGGTGGGTGACCACCACCAACCATAAAGACATCGGCACACTCTATCTGGTGACCGGCCTGATTATGTTCTTCGTCGGCGGCGCGATGGCGCTGGTGATCCGTGCGGAACTGTTCGAGCCGGGCCTGCAATATGTCGATCCACAGTTTTTCAATTCGATGACCACGCTGCATGCGCTGATCATGGTGTTTGGCGCGGTCATGCCGGCCTTCGCCGGCTTGGCCAACTGGATGATTCCGATGATGATCGGTGCCCCGGACATGGCGTTGCCGCGCATGAACAACTGGAGCTTCTGGCTGTTGCCGTTCGGCTTCGTCATGCTGGCCAGCACCCTGTTCATGGATGGCGGCGCGGCGGCGGCGGGCTGGACTTTGTATCCGCCGTTGGTGTTGCAAACCGGCAATGCGCTGCCGTTCACGGTGTTCACCGTGCATATCTTGGGCATGTCCTCGATCATGGCGGCGATCAACATCATCGTCACCGTGTTCAATATGCGCGCCCCCGGCATGACAATGATGAAGCTGCCGCTGTTCGTGTGGACGTGGGTCATCACGGCGTTCCTGCTGATCGCGGTGATGCCGGTGTTCGCTGGCGCGGTGACGATGCTGCTGACCGACAAGTTCTTCGGCACCAGTTTCTTCAATGCGGCAGGCGGCGGCGACCCGGTGCTGTACCAGCACTTGTTCTGGTTCTTCGGCCACCCGGAAGTGTATATTTTGATCCTGCCGTCCTTCGGCATCATTTCCTCGATCATCCCGACTTTCTCGCGCAAGCCCTTGTTTGGCTACAGCTCGATGGTGTATGCGACCGCATCCATCGGCCTGTTGTCCTTCATCGTTTGGGCGCACCACCAGTACACGGTGGGCATGCCGATAGCGGGCGAGTTGTACTTCACCTACGCCACCATGCTGATTGCGGTGCCGACCGGCGTGAAGGTGTTCAACTGGCTGGCGACCATGTGGCAAGGCGCGATGACGTTTGAAACCCCGATGCTGTTCGCCATTGCTTTTGTCGTGCTGTTCACGATGGGCGGTTTCACCGGGTTGATGATGTCGATATCACCGGCCGATTTGCAATACCACGACACCTATTTCATCGTCGCACATTTCCATTATGTGCTGGTGCCGGGTGCCGTCTTCGCGCTGTTTGCGGCGACCTACTACTGGTTGCCGAAATGGACGGGGCATATGTACGACGAGCGCCTAGGCCAGTTGCATTTCTGGCTGACAACGATTTCGGTCAACGTCTGCTTTTTCCCGCAGCACTTCGTCGGGCTGGCCGGCATGCCGCGCCGTATTCCTGACTACGCGGTGCAGTTCGCCGAATTCAACGCTTTGTCTAGTGTGGGTGCGTTTGTGTTTGGCTTCTCCCAGTTGATCTTCGCTTACCTCATCTACAAAGCCATCAAAGGCGGCGAGCAGGCGAGCAGCGAAGTGTGGGAAGGCGCTGAAGCGCACGGTCTGGAATGGCATCTGCCGTCACCGCCGCCTTACCACACTTGGACGGAAGCGCCCGCGCAGGAACAGATCTCGGATCTGCACTGAAAACTTAAGGCATTGGCCCGCCGCCCTGACCGGCGGCGGGGTTACTGGCGACACGATGGACACACGCAAGAAAAACCTCATATTGGCGGCGGCACTGTTGATTATCGCTATTTCCCTTTATGCGTTTTCGA
>JBJSYU010000311.1:0-4875 GCA_046089945.1 Candidatus Methylumidiphilus sp. | reverse complement strand
GCGCTACGGTTTGGCCGGCAGGGATGCCGACGCTACGTTCGACACCGGCGCTACGACTGCACAGCCGATGCCGCGTAACATCAGCAAATAAGCCGCAAACGCAAGCCGCTGAGGTGAATCACCAGCGCAAAAAAATGATTTTTGCCAATTTGCCATTTGATTTTCGCCCGCTACAATATACGGTTCAGTTTTCCGGAAAAATTCAAAACGGGCGAGTCAGTTCATGAACGAAGAACAGCAGCAGTCGCAGCTCAAGGAACTCATAGCCAAAGGCAAGATGCAGGGCTTCCTAACCTTTTCCGAGGTCAACGACCACCTGCCCAGCGGCGTCATCGATCCTGAACAAATGGAAGAAGTCATTGCGATGATCAATGACATGGGCATCGAAGTGCATGAGGACGTGCCGGAAGACGCCGAAATGATCGCCGACGCCGCCGCCATCACCGACGACGACGAAGAAGAGACCGCCGAAGCCGCCGCCGCCTTGGCCTCCTCCGTGGACGCCGAGCTAGGGCGCACCACCGACCCCGTCCGCATGTACATGCGCGAAATGGGCACGGTCGAACTGCTCACCCGCGAAGGCGAGTTGAGCATCGCAAGGCGCATCGAAGAAGGCAGCAACCTGGCCGCCCGCGAACTGGTGCGCTTTTCCGCCGCGATGGAATATTTCGTCAAGCGCTTCGACAGCATCGAACCCGGCGGGCTGCGCCTGTCCGACTTGATCTCCGACTTTTACGACCCCGCCAGCGCCCAGCCCGAAGACATCGAGATCGACGAAGACGTCGAATCCGAGCCCGAGTCCGAGTCTGAAATCATCGACGACGCCGACACCGGCCCCGACCCCGAACTGGTCAAGGAAAAGCTCGAAGCCTTCAAAAAACAACTAAAGACCGCCGTCAACGCGCAGAACAAATACGGCCACCACCACGAACGCGCCCAGAAAGCCTTCGAAGCGCTGGCGGAAAGCTTCCTCGAATTCAAAAAGACGCCGCAGTTTTTCAAGGAACTGGCCGAAACCCTGCACGTCACCGTGGAAAAAATCCGCGAGCAGGAAAAATTCATCCAAGACCTGGCCGTCAACAAATCCAAGCTGCCCAGAGCGGACTTCCTCAAAACCTTCGTCGGCCAAGAAAGCGCCCCGGCGTGGCTGGCGCAACACCTGTCTTCCGGCAAGCCCTATGCGGAAGCGCTGTCCGGCCATGCCGACGACATCAAAAAGGCGCAAACCAAGCTGGCGCAGATCGAAAAGGAACACGGCCTGAGCATCGGCGAGATCAAAGAAATCCACCGCCGCGTGTCCGTGGGCGAAACCCGGGCCCGCCACGCCAAACGCGAAATGATCGAAGCCAATTTACGGCTGGTTATTTCCATCGCAAAGAAATATACAAATAGGGGCTTACAGTTCCTCGATCTGATTCAGGAAGGCAATATCGGCCTGATGAAAGCGGTGGACAAGTTCGAATACCGGCGCGGCTACAAGTTCTCCACCTATGCGACGTGGTGGATACGCCAAGCGATAACCCGCTCGATAGCCGACCAGGCGCGCACCATCCGCATACCGGTGCATATGATCGAAACGATCAACAAGCTCAACCGGATCACCCGCCAGATGTTGCAGGAGATGGGCCGCGAACCCAGCCCGGAGGAATTGGCCGCGCGCATGGAAATGCCTGAGGACAAAGTGCGCAAAGTGCTGAAAATCGCCAAGGAGCCGATATCGATGGAAACCCCGATAGGCGACGACGAAGACTCGCACTTAGGCGACTTCATCGAAGACTCGCGGGTTATGTCCCCGGTCGAATCGGCCACCGTCGAAGGATTGCGGGAAACCACCCAGCAAGTATTGGCCGGGTTGACGGCGCGGGAAGCCAAAGTGCTGCGCATGCGCTTCGGCATTGACATGAACACCGACCACACCCTCGAAGAGGTCGGCAAACAATTCGACGTGACCCGCGAGCGCATCCGGCAGATAGAAGCCAAAGCGCTGCGCAAACTGCGCCATCCGTCGCGCTCGGAACAATTGCGCAGCTTCCTAGACGTGGAATGACAAACCAGTTTAGGGCCCTTAGCTCAGCGGTTAGAGCAGGGGACTCATAATCCCTTGGTCCTCCGTTCAAATCGGAGAGGGCCCACCAAAAACAAAAAGCCCTGCGTGTTTGCGCAGGGCTTTTTTTTGTCCTGATTGCCGACCTTGCGTAGAGGCGGATTTGCGGGTCGACGTAGCGTCGGCATCCTTGCCGGCGTTTGACGCATTCCCAGATTTTAGTCCGCAGGGATGCCGGCGCTACCAGTAATTCGCGCGCATTTCCCGCTGGTTGCCAAGCTCCGCTTGGGAATGAGAATAAGTAGGAGCGGCCTTTAGGCCGCGATTATCGCGGGCTGAAGCCCGTTGTAAAGCGCCATTCAATTTGATTATCAGCGACAGCTAGATTGGTATAAAAAATATTATTGATGGTTCCCGCGCTCCAGCGTGGGAATGCAGCTTTTGACGCTCCAGCGTCGCGTTTCGGGACGCTGGAGCGTCCCTGGCGGCATTCCCACGCTGGAGCGTGGGAACGATCAATTGCGACGTAGACAGGCCACAGTATATTTGGGAAATGCGGTTCAGATGTAGGGTGGGCAGGCGTCTTTTTGCCTGCCCACCGATTATGCCGGAGTCCGCGTGGGCAGACGATAAAGCCGTCTGCCCACCCTACCGGGCTGGCAGCATGGGCAAAGCGGTTTCCAGATGAATTTTATGAAAACATTTACAAGCTAAAAGGATGGCAATGGCCGGGCATGGGCAAGAACAGGTATAGCGTGGTGGCTCATTATACTAGAGATTTAGTTTATGCTAGACTAGGCCCAGGAATTCTCAAGGAGCTAGAAGAAAAAACACCTAAAGACGAGTCTGGGAACAGAAAAAACAAATTTCACCAGTGGTTGACGGAAGACGTTGGTCATCCATTGCTTGCTCAGCACTTACATTCAATAATTATGTTTCAAAGGCTGTCTATTGCAAATGGATATGGCTGGCAAAAGTTCGTAAGAATGGTGGATCAAGTCCTTCCAAAAAAGGGAACAAACTTTGAAGTGCCATTTGTGTTAGATGAGTCTATTGGGCAGTGATATTTTGTAAATGGCTTTATTTTGAAATTGGCGCGTGTTCAAAATTCTTGCCAATATAATTTCTGCGACAGCTACATAACAAATCGCGGCGGGGCATTTGCCCCACCGCAACGTTTGCCGCGTCGCTCAATAGATCAAGAAATCCCGCATCATGCCTAAATCCTCGTGTTCGAGGTTGTGGCAGTGGTAGGTGAATAGGCCGGTGTAGTTGTCGAAGGGTTTGATGATTTTGACGCGCTCGCCGGGCATCACTAGCACCACGTCTTTCCAGCCGACATCGATGAAACCGTCTTTCACGCTGTCGTAGCCTTCTTCCTTCATGTCTTGGCTGCGGCTGACGATTTGGAATTGCTGGCCGTGCAGGTGGATGGGGTGCGCCATGGACATGGACATCCCGCCGCCCATGCCCCCGCCCATCATGCCCATGCCGCCGCCGCCTGCGCCATGATCCATGCCGTCCTTGGCTTCGGCCACCGGTTTGCTTTGCGCGTCTGCGCCGTGGTTCATGCCACCCATGCCACCCATGCCGCCGCCCATCATCCCCATGCGGCCCATCATGCCCATCCCCATCCCACCGCCGCCTGAACCGTGATCCATGCCGCCGGCCGGGGCGCTGGCTGTGCTGTTGGCGGCGCCGTGATCCATGCCCGCCATGCCGCCGCCCGCCGGTTTGTCGTCCATGTCGTGGGCGTGGAAGATGTCTAGGGATTGCAGGGTGTTGACCTTGATCTTTTCAAACGGCTGGACATCGTCCATTTTGAACGGTCGGCCGTTCAGCAACATCGACATCATGCCTTCGGAAATGCCAATCGGGATCGGCTTGTCCGGGTTGGCGGTGTCGGCCAGGGCATAGCGCTTGATGGTGCAGAGTTTTTCCGGCAGTTTTGGGCTGTCGCTGCTGGCTTTGCGGGTGATGCGGAATTTGAACAGCGGATAGTCGGTGCCTTGCGGCAGCTTCATGCCGGGCATACCACCCATGCCTTTGCCGCCCATCATGCCCATGCCGCCGCCGCCTGAACCATGATCCATGCCGCCTTTGCCGTCCGCGCCGGGCTTGTCGCCGCCGTGATCCATGCCGCCCATCATGCCGCCGCCGCTTTTGCCGTCGCCGCCATGGCCCATCATCGCCACCATTTTCTCGTGCATCGGCGGCAGTGCGCCGGCGAACGGCTTGCTGCGCATCACCAGTTCGGCGCCGATGGCGCGGCCGGAGAAATCCGCCCACACGTCGATGCGCTCGCCCGGCCCCATCATCACATAGGGTTTTTGCAGCGGCGCTTCCAACAAGCCGCCATCGACGCCTAAGACGGTGATCGGCGTGCCGTCGTCCCAGGCCAGCTTGTAAATGCGGGCATTCGAGCCGTTGGCGATGCGCAGCCGGTAGGCGCGGCTTTCCACCGCAAACTCGGTATCCGGCTTGCCGTTGATGAGAATGCGGTCGCCGTGGAAACCCATCATCTTCTGCATATTGTGGGTGACATACACCAATTGGTTGTCGGCGTCGAAACTGCGGTCTTGGATGGCGATAGGCAGTTCATACTCGCCGGACGGCAGGCCGAGCTTCTTTTCATCGTCGTCTTCGACCAAAATCATGCCGGACAAACCCATATACACTTGTTTGCCGGTCATGCCGTGGGTATGCGGATGGTAAAAATATGTGCCGGCGCGGTTCATCACCTCAAACTCGTATACCCAGGTCTCGCCCTTGTCGATGGCGAACATCGGATGGCCGTCGGCCAAATGCGGCACATGCATGCCATGCCAATG
>JBJSYU010000310.1:0-13288 GCA_046089945.1 Candidatus Methylumidiphilus sp. | reverse complement strand
GAGGCCTGCGATGCCGAGGGCGGCGGTGCCGGGTTCGGGGACGTCTTCGGTGCCGCTGGCGGAACTGATAGTAGCAAAAAAGTAGCTGGAGAAATTGGATGTGCCGATGAAGGCTGATTTTGTAAAGAACGAGGCCGTGTTAATGGTGGTGGGATAGCCATCGATGAAGCCGCCAAAAGCCGCCGGACCATACGCGAAAGTCACCAGGCTCCCCGAAGTCAAACCACCCACGCTCTGGCTGAAGGTGGTGCCGGGGGAGATATCCAGTTTGAACAACGTGCTTGTGCCGAATGGTACGGAGTAGGAGGCGGTGCCTCCGGTGCCCACCCAAGTTCCTTTACCAGCGACCGTGAAGCTGAAGGACTGGATTGTGTCGGTAACCGTATCGATCCGGACGCTAGAGGAATAGGCTTGGCCGTTGTAGCCGCTTAGGCTGTTGCTAGATGACACGGTACCGGCGAAGTTGTAATCAATCAGGACAGCCTCAGCCGGAGTTTGGACGCCGAGAAATAAGGCCGCGCCAATGGCGGCGGTAAGTTCCTGTGCAAATTAAATATTACACAGAACAATATCTTATCTGTCATTTTTTACAAAATTATAAATCTTCAAGTGCTTGATTTATAGGTATTTTTCCGCCAATAAAAAGCTTTAGTTACTTAGCTATTACATTTTATTTAGTAGAATATTTTTTGTGCATAGGCACTTAAGTTTGGTTTTGGCTAAAGTCATGTATCACCTCAAGTTGGGTTGGGTTGGGGATAAGGCACTATCGACATGCCGTCTGTTGGATGCGCGATGGATGTTTTGCCATCAAGGCCGTCGGAGTGGCGGGGGCAATTTTAGCCAGCGCACAAACCACAGGCAAGAAAATCCGCCAACATCATAGTTTTGTCCACCGACAATGCCGACCCGGCGGCACCGCGCAATTCCCCAACTTAAGATTGGCGGCAAGACCAAGCCTGCCGTGCTTAAGCCTGCCGCTCCCCCACCAGCCGCCAGACGCGCTGCAAGCCCATGCCTTTCATCTCGATTTCGCCGTGGGCTTCGCAGCGCAGTTCGTGGCGGATGAGGCGCTCGGTGTTGGCGTCGAGCAGGATTTCGTCGGGCAGCGCGGCGTTTTCGATGCGGCTGGCGCGGTTGACGGTGTCGCCGAACACGTCGTAGCCCAAGCGGCTGCGGCCGATGACGCCGGCCACCACCGGGCCGGTGGCGATGCCGTAGCGCACGCGCCAGCCGTGCAGCCGGTATGGGTTCAGCCGCGCCAACCGCTCGCGGATCGACAGCGCGACGCGGGCTAGGGCTAGGGCTTGGGCGTGGTCGGGGCGCGGGCGCGGGATGCCGGAGGCGATCAAGTAGGCGTCGCCGACGCTTTCGATTTTCTCCACGCCATGTTTGCGGATTTCATCGTCGTACAGCGCGAACAGCGCGTCCAATTGTTCCATGACCGCCCTAGGCGTGGAGCTATGGCACCATTGCGCGAAGCCGACGATGTCGATGAACAGGATGCTGGCGGATTGGAAATGGTCGGCGATGAACTCCTCGCCGGCTTTCAGCCGCAGCGCGACGGTCGGCGGCAGGATGTTGTCGAGCAGATCGTCGGCGCGGCGCATTTCCTGTTTCAGCCGCGATTCGTAATTCAGCACCCGCTCGCCGGCGCGTAGGCGCTGCAACAATTCGCCCTCATGCACCGGCTTGGCGAGAAAGTCGTCGGCCCCGGCCCGCAAGCCTTGGATGACATCTTCCTTGGCGCTTTTCGCGGTAATCATGATGATGTAGACATAGTCGCCACGGCTGTCGGCGCGGATTTTGGCGCACAGCACCAGCCCGTCCATGCCCGGCATGATCCAGTCGATGAACGCGACTTTGATTGTCGCGTTATTGCAGAGGATATCCCAAGCCTGCTCGCCGCTATCGGCCAGCACGGTTTCATAGCCGCACAGCGTCACCAAATCGCTCAGCACCATTTGGCTGACCGGGTCGTCATCGACTATCAGGATGGTTGGTTTCATCGGCGGGCCTTAATGCCCAGCGTCCGGCGGCGGGCTGGCGTCCAAATCCGCCGTCGCCTGGCGCAGCCGTTCAATGTCCACGACTAGGCACTCATAAAGGTTGGCGACGTTTTCCAGCGTGTTTTGCCGGGCTTCCGCCTCGATGCGCTCGGCGTAGCGGGCGACCGACAAGGCGCCGATGTTCGAGGACGCCCCGCGCAGGGTGTGGGCGGTGTGGCCGATTTGGCGGAAGTCGCCGCGCTGCACGCCTTCTTTCAAGTCGGTCAGCCACGACGGCAATTTGCGCCACCAGATTTCGATGGCGCGGCGCAGCACGTCGAGCTTGCCGCCGGTCACTTGCAGGCCGGCGTCAAGGTCAAACAGCGGCGGCTGGCGCTGTCCGCCGGTCTCTTGTTTGCAAGGCGCGGCGTCCGCCTGCCGGTCTTTGAGCGCCTGCACATGCCTCTCGGCCAGTTCGGACAGCTTGGTGAATGTCACCGGCTTCGACAAATAATCGTCCATGCCGGCCAGCAGGCAGCGTTCCTTGTCGCCTTCCATCGCGTAAGCGGTCATCGCCACAACGACTGGCGGCGGCGTCTGCGCCAACTTGCGGATTTCGGCGGTGGCCTCGAAGCCGTCCATTTCCGGCATTTGGCAATCCATAAAAATCAGGTCGTAACGCTGCCGCTTGCACAGTTCCAACGCCTCCAGCCCATTGGCGGCGCAATCGGCTTGCAGCCCCAGGCTGGCAAGCATGTCCAGCGCAATCTCGATGTTGACCTCGTTGTCTTCCGCCAACAACACGCGCAGGCCCGGCGCGATATTGGCTTGCGCGACGGGGCGGACGGGCGGGGCGGCGACGGGCCGTGGCACGACCGCTGGCCTAGTCGGCTCGCCCTCGGCCGGCGGGCGGTTTTCCAGCAGGCCAATCAAGGCCGAACGCAATTGGAACTGGCGCAGCGGCTTGAGCAACTGCGCCGCCACGCCGATTTCCGCCAGACTGCGCTGCTGGTCGTCGCTGAAACTGCTGGAACTGAGCAAAATCAGCGCGACATTGGCAATCTCCGGCTCGGCGCGGATGGCTTGGGCGAGGAACAGCCCGTCCATGCCCGGCATGTGGAAATCCAGCACCGCCACGTCGAACGGCCGGCCCTCCCCCGCCGCCTGCCGCAGCGCCCGCAACGCCGCTGCGCCGGAATCGGCCTCGGCATGGGCGACGCCCCAGTCCTCGAACACATCGCCCAACAGTTCGCGGTTCACCGGATGGTCGTCCACGGCGAGGACGCGCAGCCGGCCAAAATCCACCGTGACCACGTCTTGGCCCAAGGCTTGGTCGCGCACCGGCAAATCCAATTGGAAGCGGAATGTCGAACCCTGCGCCAATTCGCTGTCCGCCGCCAGTTCGCCGCCCATCAACTCCACCAGTTGGCGGCTGATCGACAGCCCCAAGCCGCTGCCGCCGAACTTGCGCGAGGTCGAGGAGTCGGCTTGCTCAAACTTGTCGAAAATCCGCCGCATCGCGTCCTGGCTGATGCCGATGCCGGTGTCGCAGACGCTAAAGCGCAAACGGGCAAGGTCGCCGTCGCGGCTGATTTCTTCGACTTGGGCCAGCACATGGCCTGTGGCGGTGAATTTGATGGCGTTGCCGATCAAGTTGGTCAACACCTGGCGCAGCCGCACACCGTCGCCGAACACCTGCGACGGCGCTTTCGGATCGTAGCGGACGATCATCTCCAAGCCCTTCTCAAACGCGCGCGGGGCCAGCAAGGTGGCGACATCCTCCAAGGTGCGGCGCAGGTCAAACACCGTCGGGTGCAGCAGCAATTTGCCCGCTTCCATCTTGGAGATGTCCAAAATGTCGTTGATGATGGTCAGCAGCACTTCGGCGGAGGAGCGGATGGTCTCCACATAATATTTCTGCCGCTGCGCCAGTTCGGTCTTAGAGAGCAGTTCCGCCATGCCGATGACGCCGTTCATCGGCGTGCGGATTTCGTGGCTCATGTTCGCCAGAAAGTCCGCCTTTGAACGCGCCGCCGATTCGGCTTTCAGCTTGGCATGCTTGAGTTCCTCCTCGATCTGCTTTTGATGGCTGACGTCCATCAACAGCCCTTGCCAGACGATGTCGCCGTTGTCGGCCAGTTCCGGGCGCGAGGCGGCATGGAACCATTTCAGCTTGCCGGAGGGCGTCACCATCCGGCCCTCATACTCCCAATGCGACAGTTCGGCGGCCGAGCGCATCACCGCCTCTTGGAACGAGGCCACATCGTCGGCATGGATCAGGTTTAAAATCGGCGTGGCGTCCTCGCGCACCATATCCGGGTCGATCTCCCAAATGTCGCGGCTGCCGGGGCTGGCATAGGGAAACGCCGCGCGCCCGTCGGCGGACAGCACAAACTTGTAAATCATCCCCGGCGTGTTCTCGGCCAGATGCTCGAAGCTGTGTTCGTGCTGCTGCAACAGCCGCCGCAACTGCACGCGCTCGGAGGCGTCCTCCACCGACAGCAGATATTGCACCGCGCCGCCCGCCGCCGCCGGGTGCGCCGACACCACCAAATGGCAATGCCGCCCCTGCGGGTTGCGGAACTCAAACGCCCAATCCTTCAGCCCCAAAGCCGTCAGCTCATGCCAGCGCGAAACCTGCGGCGCGGCCGGCGCCAGCAGTTCGGCGATGGACTGCCCCAGCGCGGCGGACTTGTCCAGCCCCAGCGTCGCCAGCAGCGGCGGATTGGCGCACAGCAAGTTCAACTGCGCGTCCACAAAGCCGACGCCGGTCGGCAGATGGTCGATGTAATCCGGGTGCTGGCTGTCGAGCGCCGCCCCCTGCGACTCGGCCGGGGTCGGCGGATACAAATACACCGCAATAAATTCCTGCCCGGCGACCTGCATCCGCCGCAGCGCGGCATGCAGCAGCCTAGGGCCGTCGCCGCCCTTGCGCTCCCAGGCGTTTTCCACCGAGAACTCGCCGCCTGAAACCGCCTTCTGCCAGACCGTCCCCTGCCATTCCGCCGCATGCCAGGCCTGCGCCAACAGCGCGATATTCTGCCCGGACAGATCCGGCGGCGCCCAGCCGAGCAAAGACTCGACGGCGCGGTTGGCGTAGCCGATCTCCCCGGCGTAATCCACCCACAACACGCCGACCGGCGCGGCGTCCAAAGAAACCGTCGCGGCGACGGCGCGGGGAATGCGTGACCAGGATGGACTTGGAACAGACATAGGCTCATCACTCATATGCAAGTTGTGGCGGCGGGCACTGTCAAAAAAAGCGGCGGACAGCGCCCGCCAGGAGTAGCCGCCAGTTTAAATGATGCCGGGGGGATAGAGACAGGCGGGCTTTGAGGAAATAGACCAGCCGACCAAGGCGCGCATCTGACCGTGGCCGTCAAAGCCGTTGGCGGCTCACAGCGCAAAGCGCCGCAGCAAGCCCGCGCCATGGGTTTTGATCCAGCGCCGCTCCTGCGCGTAATGCGGCAGATGCTCGGCCACCAGATTCCAAAATGTCGGCGAATGGTTGCGGACGCGGATGTGGCAAAGCTCATGCACGACGACATATTCCAGCGCCGACTCCGGGGCCAGCGCCAGCAGCCAGTTGATGTTGATGTCGCCTTTCGGGCCGCAACTGCCCCAGCGCGTGGTCATGTGCTTGATGCGGATCGCGCGGGGATGCAGGCCGTGGCGCGGGGCGTGGCGTTCGGCCAGCCAGGCGACTTGGCCGCGCAGCCAGTGCCGCGTCCAGTCGTGGAAGGCGCGCAGGGCCAGTTCGTCGCGGGCCTCGCCCAAGCCGGCCGGCAAGGTGATATGCACCTGTTCATCGACGGCGACGCGGATTTTGTGGCCCGCCGCCTCCTGCACGGTCAGCGGCAGTTCGCGCCCGCGCCAAGGCAGGCTGGCGTTGGCGGTGAAGCGCGGCGCGGCCAGCAATGCGGCTTTGCCGTTGAGTTCGGCCAGCTTGGCCTCGGCCCAAGGCCGGTGCTGGGCGAGGAAGGCCAGCGCCTGCGCCTCTTTCGCGGCCATCGGCACGACCAGTTCAATCAGCCCCGGCTTGACCGCCAGCCGCAGCCGCTTGGCCTTGTGGCTGCGGCGGATTTGCACCGGGGCGTTATCCATCGCGCCCGCCTTAGGACGTGCCTTTGCGGATGGACAGCACGGTCAGGGTCTTGTCCCCCGCCGGCCGCCGCCACAGCACTTGGTCGTCCACTTCCGCGTCGAGCAGCGCGCGGGCCAGCGGCGACACCCAACTGATCTTGCCCGCCGCCACATCGGCCTCGTCCTCGCCGACGATGGCGAAGCTTGACACCTCGCCGCCCTGATCCACCACTTCCACCGTCGAGCCGAAATGCACGTGATGGTCAAGCTGCGACGCCGGGTCCACCAGCACGGCGGTGCTGGCGCGGCTGTCAAAATAGCGCAATTCCCGATCCAGCGAATGCAAGCGCTGCCTGTCGGCCAAGTCTTCACTGTCGGCCAGCGCGTTGCGCAGCGCCTGCAAGTCGCGCACTTGCTCGCGCAGCCACAGCAAGCCCTGCGGCGTGACCAGGTTCAGGTGCGGGCTGACCGGGCGTTCCGGCAGGGCTTCCAAGACATCGTCGCCATCGGCTTCTTTGACAAAGGCGCGGCTCATAGTGGGAATTCCATGGGCATCAGGTTTCTCCTAAGGGGTTGTTGGGTTCACAGTGGTTTTGGTTTGGACAGGGCGGGCATTCTATACAATGCGCGGCGCGGGGCAATAGGCATTCCGCGCAGCGCATTGGATTTGTGCTGTTTGCCGGGGGTTCGGAACGCCATCCCGACCGCTGGATTGGCTTGGCATGCCTAAGTGCTAGAATCGTCCCAATGCGCGGCTCTGCCGCCCATGACTTGACGCTGCTTATATTGACGAGGAGACACCCATGGCCACCACCACCGAAGATATCTTGCAAATTCTGCGCGAAATCGCCGAAACGCAGCGGGAAAACACCCGCAAATTCCTAGAGACCGACCGCAAGTTTCAGGAGACCGACCGCCGTCTGCGCGAAGTCACCGCGAATATAGGCAAGCTGGGCAACCGGCTGGGGGATTTCATCGAAGATGCGGTGCGCCCGGCGGCGGTGCGCTTGTTCCGCGAGCGAGGCATCGATGTGCATGAGGTGCATCAGAATGTCGGCGCCCAGCGCGACGGCGAGGGCTTGGAGTTGGATTTGCTGGTGGTCAACGACACGGATCTGATTGGCGTCGAGTGCAAGAGCCTGTTGAGCGTGGACGATGTCAACGAGCATCTGCAACGCCTCGCCAAGCTCAAGCGGCTGCTGCCGAGCTATGCGGACAAGCGCGTGTTTGGCGCGTTGGCGGCGATGGTGATCCCTGACAATGTGGCCCAGTACGCTTACCGCAAAGGCTTATACGTCATCGGCCAGAGCGGCGGGCATTTGGCAATCCGCAACGCCGCCGATTTTGTCGCCAGCGCGTGGTGAATGCGGCAGGGTCTAGCGGGGGATTATGGGGGGTGGGAATATTGCCGCACGGGCGTCGGCGATTATGGGGGCTGGGCCTTAGGCTTGATCGGTCAAGCCGGGCTTTGCCGACGCTTGCGGTGCGGCCTTTAAGCCGACGGGGACGCCGGCGCTTCGGGAAGGGTTTTGGAGCTTTACGCGGTCTTCAGTTGCAGCGCCTTGACGCGGGCGCTCAGGCGGCTCTTGCTGCGGTTGGCTTTGTTCTTGTGGATCAAGCCTTTGGTGACGGAGGAGTCGATGACCGGCTGGGCTTCTTTGAAAGCGGCGTGGGCTTTTTCGACATCGCCGGAGGCCACGGCCAGCAGGACTTTCTTGATGTAGGTGCGCAGGCGGCTGCGGGCTGCGACGTTTTGGACACGGTTTTTTTCGGATGTGCGGGCGCGTTTCTTTGCGGAGGCAATATTGGCCAAGGTGGTTCCCCTAAATAGTTAAGCCGGTGGGCAAAAAGAAACGGCGATTTTCCGCTAGGTGGCAAGCTTATGTCAACAGCCATCGTGGAAAGCGCTAGGCGTGGTGCGCCCAAGTCCTTATACTACGCGCTTTTTCACGCAATCTTGACGGGGTGGCAGCCTGAGCGGACAGTTGATGAAATCGACGGCCATGGTCGGCGTGATGACGCTGGTGTCGCGCATTTTAGGTTTTGTCCGCGACATGGTGATCGCCCGCTATTTCGGCGCGGACGCCGCCACCGATGCGTTTTTCGTGGCATTTAGGATTCCCAATTTCCTGCGCCGGCTGTTGGCGGAAGGCTCGTTCGCGCAGGCGTTTGTGCCGCTGCTGTCGGAGTGCCGCGAAAACCACGACCGCGCCGGCTTGCGGCTGTTTTTGGGCCGCGCCGCCGGTTCGCTGGCGCTGCTGGCCTTGGGCGTTTCATTGCTTGGCATGTTGGCCGCGCCGCTGTTGATCGCGCTGTTCGCGCCGGGCTTCATCGGCCAAGACGCGCCGTTTGATTTGAGCGCTTCCATGCTGCGCGTCACCTTTCCCTATCTGTTTTTCGTCACGCTGACCGCCTTCGCCGGCGGTGTCCTCAACGCCTTCGGGCGTTTCGCCATTCCCGCCTTGACCCCCGCCGTGCTAAACCTAGTGATGATCGCGGCGGCGCTGTGGCTGGCGCCGCAGATGGCCGAGCCGGTCACGGCCTTAGCCTGGGGCGTGTTGCTGGCCGGGGCGGCGCAACTGGCCTTGCAAATCCCGGCCTTGTTGGCGGCCGGCCTGCTGCCGCGACCGCGTGTCGCGTTGGCCGACCCGGCGGTGGCGCGTTTGCTGCGCGGCATGGCCCCGGCGATTTTCGGCGTGTCGGTGACGCAGGTGAATGTGCTGGTGGACACGCTGCTGGCGTCGTTCCTCGCCAGCGGCAGCGTGTCATGGCTGTATTACTCGGATCGGCTGGTGGAGTTTCCGCTGGGCGTGTTCGGCGTCGCCATCGGCACGGCGATTTTGCCGCATTTGGCGAAACACCACGCGCAAGGCGACGCGGCGGGGTTTTCGCGGGCGCTCGATTGGGGTTTGCGCTGGGTGTTGCTGATTGGCCTGCCGGCCACCGTCGGCCTGATGGCCTTGGCGCAGCCGTTGATGTCCACCTTGTTTGAATATGACGAGTTCGGCAGCCGCGACGTGGCGATGGCCGGGCGCAGCCTGATGACCTATTCCAGCGGGCTGGTCGGTTTCATCGCGGTGAAGGTGCTGGCCGCAGGCTTCAACGCCCGCCACGACTTGCAAACCCCGGTGCGCCACGGGCTGTGGGCGATGGCGGCGAACCTGCTGCTGGGCGTGGCGCTGGTGCTGCCGACGGCGGAACTCGGCTTCGGCCATGCCGCCTTGGCCTTGGCGACGGCGCTGGCGGCGCTGCTGAACGCCGCGCTGCTGCTACGTGGCTTACTCAAAGCCGGCGTGTTGCGGCCGAATCCGGGCTGGCCTGCGTATCTGGCGCGGCTGGCGGCGGGCAACGCGGGCATGGGCGCGTTGCTGGTGTATGGCGCGGCGGGCCTGCCGTGGTCGGCGTGGGGTGCGCAGCAGCGCATCGTCCAGTTGGCGCTGTGGATAGGCTTGGGCGGGCTGGCGTATTTCGCCGCGCTGTGGCTGTTGGGCTTGCGCCCGGCCCATTTGGCGCTGCGGGAGGCGGCATGAGCACACATTTGGCGCGGGGCTTGGGGCAATTGGCCCTGCCGGCGCAAGGCTGCGTCGCCACCATCGGCACCTTCGACGGCGTCCATGTCGGCCATCGGGCGGTGATCGAGAATGTCGCGGCGCAAGGGCGGCGGCTGGGCTTGCCGGTGGTGGTGGTGCTGTTCGAGCCGCAGCCGCGCGAGTATTTCGCCCCGGCCAACGCCCCGGCGCGCCTGACCCGCTTCCGCGAAAAGTTCGCCCATCTGGCCTGTTTGCCGGTGGATGAGGTGCTGCTGCTGCATTTCAACCGCGCACTGGCCGACAGCCCGGCGGAGGATTTCATCCGCACCGTGCTGGTGGACGGCCTGCGGGTTAAATATCTGGTGGTGGGCGACGATTTCCGCTTCGGCAAAAACCGGCGCGGCAGTTTTGCGCTGCTGCGGCAGGCCGGGGCGGAACATAGCTTTCAGGTGACGGACACCAATTCGGTGCAAATCGACGGCGAGCGCGTCAGCAGCACGTTGATCCGCCGCGCCTTGGCGGCGGGCGCGATGGCCGACGCGGCGCGTCTGCTAGGCCGGCCGTATTCGGTCATAGGCCGCATCGGGCATGGGGCGCGGCTGGGCCGGCAATGGGGTTTTCCCACCGCCAACATGGCGCTGCTGCGCAAAAAGACTCCGTTGCAGGGAGTGTTTGCCGTTACAATGACCGGCGTTTCTAACCGGCCGCTGCCCGGCGTGGCCAATCTCGGCGCCCGCCCCACCGTGGACGGCCGCCCGCAAATGCGCCTGGAAACCCATCTGTTCGATTTCTCCGCCGATATTTACGGGCGCCTCGTCGAAGTCCATTTCCATGCCAAACTGCGCGAAGAACAGCGCTTCGCCGATGTGCAGGCGCTGCGCCGACAAATCGCCGCAGACGCCGAACAGGCGCGGGCCTATTTCGCCGATTCCGACTAACTCCAGTTTTCCAGACTAGCGACTTTAATCTTATGGATTACAAAGCCACCCTCAATCTTCCCACCACTGATTTCCCGATGAAAGGCAATTTGTCCCAGCGCGAGCCGGAACAATTGCAAGCCTGGCAGGAAAAAGCGATAGTCCTGAAGATGCGCGAAGCTTTCCAAGGCCGTCCGAAGTTTGTGCTGCACGACGGCCCGCCGTATGCCAATGGCGAGATTCATATCGGCCATGCCGTCAATAAGGTGCTGAAAGACATTATCGTCAAGAGTAAAGGCTTGGCAGGGTTTGACGCGCCGTATGTGCCGGGCTGGGATTGCCACGGCCTGCCGATTGAGTTGATGGTGGAAAAGAAAATCGGCAAGGCCGGGGTTAAGGTGACGCCGGTCGAATTCCGCCGCGCCTGCCGCGCTTATGCCGCCGAACAGGTGAATGTGCAGCGCGACGAATTCATCCGGCTGGGGGTATTTGGTGATTGGGGGCATCCTTATCTGACCATGGATTATCAGTTTGAGGCTGACATTATCCGCGCCTTGGGCAAGATTTGCGCAAACGGCCATTTGACCAAGGGCGCGAAGCCGGTGCATTGGTGTACTGATTGCGGCTCGGCGCTGGCCGAGGCGGAAGTCGAATATGAAAACAAACGCTCGTTAAGTATTGACGTGCGTTTCCGCGTCGTGGACGCGGACGCCGCCTTGCAGCGCTGCCACGCGGTCGAAGGCCATGCCGGCCACGGCCCGCTGTCGCTGGTGATTTGGACGACGACGCCGTGGACTTTGCCCGCCAACCAAGCCGTCGCGCTCAACCCGGAATTGGATTATGCCGTGGTGCAAGTGGGCGACGGCACGGAGCGGCTGATTCTCGCCGAGGCACTGCTGAAAGACGCCCTGTTGCGCTATGGCGTGGCGGAATATCGCGTCGTCGCGTATTGCAAAGGTTCGGCCTTAGAAGGCGTGGAGCTTCAACATCCGTTTTTGGATCGCCGCGTGCCGGTGATTTTGGGCGAGCATGTCACCACCGAAGCCGGCACCGGCGCCGTCCACACCGCCCCCGGCCACGGCCAAGAGGACTATGTCGTCGGCCTGAAATATGGCTTGAAAGTGGAAAACCCGGTGGATGACGACGGCAAATTCCTGCCCGGCACCGCGTTTTTCGCCGGCCAGCATGTGATGACCGCCAACCCGCAAGTGGTCGAACTGTTGAAGGATCGCGGCGCACTGCTGCACGTGGAAAGCATCGAACACAGCTACCCGCATTGCTGGCGGCACAAAACCCCGGTGATTTTCCGCGCCACGCCGCAATGGTTCATCAGCATGGACAAAAACGCGCTGCGCGAGCAAACGCTGGCGGAAATCAACGCGGTGCAATGGATTCCCGACTGGGGACAGGCGCGCATCGAGGGCATGGTGGACAAGCGCCCGGACTGGTGCGTGTCGCGGCAGCGCAACTGGGGCGTGCCGATTGCGCTGTTTGTCCACAAGCAAACCGGCGAAATCCACCCCGACACACTGCAATTGATCGAGCAAGTCGCCTTGCGCGTCGAGCAAAGCGGCATCGATGCGTGGTTTGGCCTAGACGCGGTGGAACTGCTGGGCGCGGACGCCGAGCATTACAGCAAGATGTCCGACACCTTGGACGTGTGGTTCGACTCCGGCGTGACCCACGCCTGCGTGCTGGAACGCCGCGCCGAATTGGGCTTCCCCGCCGATTTGTATCTGGAAGGCTCCGACCAGCATCGCGGCTGGTTCCAGTCCTCGCTGCTGTCCTCGGTGGCGATGCACGGCGTCGCGCCCTACCGCGCCGTGTTGACCCATGGCTTTGTCGTGGACGCGCAAGGCCGCAAGATGTCGAAGTCGGCCGGCAATGTCGTCGCCCCGCAAAAAGTCGTCAAAAACCTAGGCGCGGATGTGCTGCGGCTGTGGGTGGCGGCGACCGACTACCGCGCCGAGATGAACGTCTCCGACGAAATCCTCAAGCGCACCGCCGATGTGTACCGCCGCCTGCGCAACACCGCCCGCTATCTGCTGGCCAACCTGAACGGCTTCGACCCGGCCCGCGACGCCGTCGCCGCATCCGACATGCTGCCGCTAGACCGCTGGGCGGTGGATCGGGCTTGGCAGTTGCAGCAGGACGTGAAAGCTGCCTACGAAACCTACCAGTTCCATTTGGTGTACCAGAAAGTCCACCATTTCTGTTCGGTGGATCTGGGCAGCTTTTATCTGGACGTGACCAAAGACCGCCAATACACCTGCCCCGCCGAGAGCCTGGCGCGGCGCTCGGCGCAAACCGCCATGTGGCACATCGCCGAAGCGCTGGCGCGTTGGCTGGCCCCGATCCTCAGCTTCACCAGCGAGGAGATTTGGCGGCATCTGCCCGGCGACCGCGCCGAGTCGGTGTTTTTGGCGACATGGCACGAGGGGCTGTTCCCGCTCGCCGACAGCGACACGATGAACCGCGCATTCTGGGATTTCGTGCTACAGGTGCGCGAGGCGGTGGGCAAGGAATTGGAGGCGCTGCGCATCCGCAATGAAATTGGCGCGTCGCTGGACGCCGAAGTTGAACTGCACTGCTCGCCGGAGGTGCTGGCCCGCTTGGCGCCGTTGGAAGACGAGCTGCGCTTTGTGCTGATTACGTCCTATGCGACTGTGTTGTCGGCGACAGGTGCGGCCGACGGTCTGTTGGTCACCGATATCCCCGGCTTGGAACTGCGCCTGCGCGCTTGCGACAAGCCTAAATGTGTGCGCTGCTG
>JBJSYU010000309.1:0-4765 GCA_046089945.1 Candidatus Methylumidiphilus sp. | reverse complement strand
ATCCAGCAGGCGCTTGGCGGCGAAAAGGACTACGAGACCGAATTCCGCGTGGTCTGGCCGAACGGGGCGCTGCGCCACATCAAGGCTTGCGGGCGCGTGGTGCGCGACGATCAGGGCCGGCCGCTGCGCATGAGCGGGATCAATTTCGATATCACCGAGCGCAAGCGGGCGGAGGACGCCTTGCGCAAGAGCGAGCAGACCTACCGCTCGCTGTTTGACAACATGCTCAACGGCGTCGCCCACTGCCGCATGCTGTTTGAGGATGGCCGGCCGGTGGACTACGAATACCTGTCGGTGAACCCCAGCTTTGAGGCGCTGACCGGCCAGCGCAATGTCGCCGGGCGGCGGGCCAGCGCGGTCGTCCCCGGCTATGCCCGTGACAACCCGCAGGTCTTGGAGCAGTTCGGCCGGGTCGCGCAGACCGGTGCGCCGGCGCGCTTCGAGCATTATTTCGCCGCGCAGGATCAATGGTTTTCCTTCGCCGCGTACAGCCCGGCGGCGGGCGAGTTTGTCGCCGTCAGCGACGATATCAGCGCGAAAAACCGCGCCGTCGCCGAGTTGGAGCAATACCAGCAGCACCTTGAGGAGCTGGTGGACGAGCGCACCGCGCAGCTTGCCGCCGCCAAGGAGGCCGCCGAGGCGGCGACCTTGGCGAAAAGCACCTTCCTCGCCAACATGAGCCATGAGATCCGCACGCCGATGAACGGCGTCGTCGGTTTCTGCCATCTGGCCTTGCGCCAGGCGGAGACGCTTCGGCAGCGCGAACTGCTCGGCAAAATCGCCGACGCCTCGCAGCACCTGCTGCACATCATCAACGACATTTTGGATTTGTCGAAGATCGAGGCCGGCAAGCTGAGCCTGGAGTCCTCGGTGTTTGCGATGCGCGGCCTGGTCGACAATGTCTGCGCGTTGATCTTGCCGAAGGCCCGCGAGAAGGGGCTGGAGCTGGTGGTGGACGTGGACTCCGCGCTGTACCACGCCACGCTGTGCGGCGACCCGACGCGGCTGAGCCAAGTGCTGCTGAATTTCGCCGGCAACGCGGTGAAGTTCACCGACGCGGGCGCGGTGGTGCTGGCCGGGCGCTTCACCGGGGAAGACGGCCCGGCGGTGCGCCTGCGCTTTGAGATCCGCGACACCGGCATCGGCATCAGCGAGGAGGTGCGCGAGCGCCTGTTCGAGGCGTTCGAGCAGGGCGACAACTCGATCACCCGCAAGTTTGGCGGCACCGGCCTGGGGCTGGCGATCAACCGGCGGCTGGCGCACATGATGGGCGGCGAGGTCGGCGTGGACAGCCGCCCTGGCGGCGGCAGCAATTTTTGGATGACCGCCTGCCTGGCCAAGGCCGACGGCGCGGCGCGGGCCGAGGAGCCGCTGCCTAAGGGGCGGGCGCTGGTGGCCGACGATTTGCCGCAGGCGCGCACGGCGCTGGTGGCCATGCTGAGGGCCATGGGGCTGGCCGCAGTGTCCGTGGACAGTGGCGCGGCGGCGTTGGCGGCGGTGGCCGAAGCCTTGGAGCAGGGCTTGCCGTTTGACTGGCTGTTGCTGGACAGCCAGATGCCGGGGCTGGACGGCCTGGAGACGGCGCGGCGGCTGCACAAGCTGCCGCTGGCCGCCAAGCCGCGCTGCCTGTTGCTGAACGCCGGCGAGGAACTGGGCGCGCGCGGCGACGCCGCCGCGGCCGGCGTCGCCGCGCTGTTGGCCAAGCCGGTCACGCCGGCGTCCTTGCGCGCCGGCATGGCCAGCGGCTTGCTTGGGCTGCTGGACGCCGCCGAGGCCGCGCCGCCGCCGTGCCCGCCACCGGCCCCGGTCGGACGGAAGGGGGCGCACATCCTGCTGGCCGAGGACGACCCGATCAACCAGGAATTGGCCTTGGAATTGCTGATGGGGGCGGGATTGCGCGTGGATGTCGCCAAAAACGGCCGCGAGGCGCTGAGCAAGGCCGCGCTGATTCCCTATGACTTGATCCTGATGGACGTCCAAATGCCGGAAATGGACGGCTTGGAGGCCACCCGCGCCATCCGCCGGCTTTCCGGGCGGCGCGACACGCCGATCCTCGCGGTCACTGCGAATGCTTTCGGCGAAGACCGCGAGCAGTGCTTGGCGGCCGGCATGGACGGCCACATCGGCAAGCCGGTCTATCCCGATGTGCTGTTTGAGGCTTTGCGCCAATGGCTGCCCGCCGGCGCGCTGGCCGACCCGCCGCCTGCGGCCCCCGCGCCGCCGCCGCCCGCCGATCCGCTGGCGGATCTGGCCGGCATAGCCGGCTTGGACATCGCGTTCGGGCTGGAAAATTTTGCCGGCAACGCCGCCAAATACCGGACGCTGCTGGAGTCTTACGCCAAGACGCGGGCTTTGGACATGGCTGAGTTCCGCGCCTGCCTGGCGGCGGAGGACCGCAAGAAAGCCATGCTGCTGGCGCATTCGCTGAAAGGCACGGCGGGGATTTTGGGCGTTCGGGCGGTGCAGTCCTTGGCGGCGGAATTGGATGCCGCGCTGCGCGGCGAACTTGAAGCCGACGAGATCCGCCGCCTTGCCGACGCCACGGACGGCGAGCAAACGCGGATTTGCGCGGCCATCCGCGCCGCAGCGGGCTGAATCCCGCCTTGCCCCTCGCCCTAATCCTTGTATGGACTGGAGACATGGGTAACACCTGTTCGGAAACCTGGGTAAAACCTTTTTAAATTGCGTGAACGTCAATTTACAGCGGAGAACGTTCATGCCTTGACAAGAGGTTTCCATCATCTCATCTCGAAAAGAATTCGTGTCGCTGGCCCGGCAGGAGGGGGCGCATGTGCGGGCCTTGTGCCGCCGCTTCGGCATCAGAGGCTGCAAGCTGCTCACCCGCCACGCGGCCTTGGGCGACGCTGGGCTGGAAGACCGCCCGCGCCGAGCGAAGTCGTCGCCCCGGCGCACCCCGCCCGAGGCCGAGGCGCTGCTGCTGTCGGCCCGCAACGCGCATCCGGCGCGGGGCGCCCGCCGCGAATTGCTGTGCTGGCTGGAAGGCCAAGGCCACGGCGGGCTTCCAAGCCCCGGCGCCGCCACGGCGGTGCTGCGCCGCCACGGGCAGATCGACCCCGCCGAGCCGACCAAGCACGCGGCCTGGACGCGGTTAGAGCATCCCGCGCCCAACGACTGTGGCAAATGGACTTCAAGGGCCATGTGGCGGTGCGCGGGGGGGGCGCCGCCACCCTGGCGCGTGCCAGCCTTCGTGCCTGCGCCGACGGGTGTGACGGCACGGTGCGGGCCGCGCTGGCCGATGCCTTCCGGCGCTGCGGCCGGCCCTGCCACCCGCGCTGGAAAACAAAGCCGAGCCTACTGGCGATGGCGGGATGTTTTCCATGCCCCTGCGTAGCCGAGGCGCCGGGCGGGTTTCCGCAGGAAACCTGCAAGGTGCAACGAACGGCGTAGAGTCATTGTGGTAGCCATGGCGAGAGGCGGAGCGCAAGCGGAGTCTCGATGGCGTGGCGGACGCAGGACGGCGCAGGCCGCCCGCAGGGCATGGCAGTGCCTTGGCGGAAGCTGAAACCTGTTGGAACAGGTTTCAGAATCGACCGCCCGGCACTCCCCTTAGACCCAGGGCGCGGATGGAAGGTCGGCAAGGCGTTCTTCGGCCAGCCCCCGTCGCCCTGCGCTCGACCGGCCGGGACGGGGTGCCGGAGGTGTTTTTCTGCCGCCAACGCATTGCCCCCATCGACCTGCATGAGCCACAATGGCCAGCCCAAACCGTTGCCCATGTCTCCGGGCACCTGTTACCTATGTCTCCGGTCTATACACCCTGCAAGGGGGAGGGAGTAAACACTTATCGTTAAGCGCATAATTCACAGATATGTGAAAGTATTTTTGATACATTTTAAGTCATTGAATTTTACCCGGACAGGAACTCGCCGTTTTATAGCGAATTAGTTTAATTAACTATAATCAGAGTTTCCATAAAAACCGCCGGTTGTCCCCGGCCCCATTGACGATGTTCCCATCCAGCGACCTGAGTAGAGCCATGTCCAAGCCCAAAATTCTAATCATTGATGATGAGCCGGTCAGTTCGCTCAGCCTTGAAGCCCTCTTGAGCGGCCAAGGCTACGAGCTGATTTTCGCCGACCACGGCGCCACCGGGCTGGCGATGGCCAAAGCCGAACTGCCCGACCTCGTCCTGCTGGACGTGATGATGCCGGACATGGACGGCTATGAGGTGTGCCGCCAGATGCGCGGCCACGAGACGCTGGCGGAAGTGCCGATCCTGATGATCACCGCGCTGGACGACCAGTTGTCGCGGCTGGCCGGGTTGCAGGCGGGGGCGGACGACTTCCTTGTCAAGCCCTTCAACGCCGGCGAGCTGCGGGCGCGGGTCGGCACCATCACCCGTCTCAACCGCTACCGCCGGCTGCTGTCGCAAAGCGGCCAACTGCAATGGCTGATGGACAATTCCCAGGAGGGCTACATGATTCTCGACAGCCGCAGCCGCGTCAGCTACGCCAACATCCAGGCGCGCAACTATTTAGGGCTGCCCGAACAGGGCAGCCTGCCGGCGCTGGATTTTTTCGCCCAAGCCAACAAGCATTACCGCTTCACGCCCGCCGCCGACAGCGGCGCCTGGAACGTTCCGCCGATCCCCAGCCCGGCCTACATGGTGCGCCCGGAGACGCAGTATTACGGCGCGTTTTGGCTGTCGGTCAAGGAAGTCCCCAACCGCGCCGGGCCGGACGCCGGTCGGCTGATCCAACTGCACGACTGCACCGAGGACATGAGCAAGCACATCGCGCTGGGCAAA
>JBJSYU010000308.1:0-4237 GCA_046089945.1 Candidatus Methylumidiphilus sp. | reverse complement strand
CATGGATTTCGACCTCAAGCTGGCGACCTCGAAGACCAACGACAACCCGGTGTATTACGTGCAATACGCCCATGCCCGCATTTGCAGCGTGTTTCGCCAATTGGACGAGCGCGGCCTGCCGCGTGACGCGGTGGCCGGCCTGAACAACGTCGAGCGGCTAGGCGAAACACACGAGGCGGCGCTGCTTGCCACCTTGGCGCGTTACCCGGAAGTCGTCGAAAGTTCGGCTTTGCAGCACAGCCCGCACCATCTGGTAAACTACCTGCGCGAACTGGCCGGCGAATTGCATGGCTATTACAACGCCCACGCCTTCCTGGTCGAGGACGCCGGGCTGCGCGACGCCCGCCTCAACCTGATTGCCGCCGTGCGGCAGATGCTAGTGAATGGCCTGCGCCTGCTCGATGTCGGCGCCCCCGAATCAATGTAGAGCCACCCTCCCTCATCTTTATGGATTACAAAAACCGTATTCCCGGCTACCGCCCGCCGCGCCCGCCGCGCAAAAAAGACCGCACCGGGCTTTGGGCCAGCTTGGCTGTGGTGGTCGGTCTGGCCGCAGTCGCCATCGGCTGGGCATTGACCCGGCCGAAGGACGCCCCGCCCGCAACGCCCGCGCCCGTGGTAGCCACCAGCACCACGACGACGGCGGTGCCGCTGCCAGACCCGAACGCCGCCGCCAAGCCCGACCCGAAAAAGACCGGCAAGCCCGGCGACAAAGACGCCGCGAAACCGGCGTCGGCCACCCCGGCCGCAGCCGATCCGGCGGCCAAGCCGGTCGAGCCGAGATTCACTTTCTACAAGATTTTGCCGGAACTGGAAGCCATCATCCCCGAAAGCGAAATCAAAAACCTCAAGCGCGAAGAAAGCCTGGGCAAGAAACCGCCGGCCGTGCAATACCTGTTGCAGGCCGGCTCATTCACCAATGTCCAAGACGCCGAAAAGCTGAAGGCGCGGCTGTCTGCGCTGAAAATCAAATCGCGCATCGAAAACGTCAAGATCGAAAACACCGCCTGGAACCGTGTCAAAATCGGCCCGTTCACCAGCCTCGCCGATGCCGACAAAGTTCGCACTTACCTTCGCAACAACCAGCTCGACAGCGTGGTTCAAAAATCCGTAGCCGGTGGCCCGGCGCAGCAGCAGCCGGCTCCTAGCCGATAATCCCTTCCCGCCTTTTGCAGATTTCCAAACCCTTTTCTGCTTCCCACGCGCCCGGCGTGGGAAAACCCTATTGGCGTTAGCGTCGCCCCATCAGCGTTTTTGCCCAATGAAATGCGCCTCATCCCGTAGTCCAAGGCTCAAATCGCCAACGCGCCCCTCTTCGCGGTAAACCAAGACTTTAAGGGTATTGAACATCGCCAATAGTTCATTGGGCGCCAGCAGGTAGTCCGGGTTGTTCGGGCCGTTAGGGCTGAGTTTGTCGCGCAGATAAGTCTGGTAAAACAGCAATCCACCGGGTTTTAGGCTTGCCATGATTGGCCCGGACAATGGCCTAGCGAGGAAGCGGCTGACGGTGACGACATCGAAGGCTGCGGCGGGAAACGGCGTGGTTTCAACATCGATCCGCTGCGCGGTTATGTCCAGCCCCAAACTATTGGCGCGGGTATTCAATCGGGCCACGGCGACACCGGATATGTCCCAGGCGTGGACATGGAAGCCGCGCCGGGCCAGATATAGCGCGTTGCCGCCTAGGCCGCAGGCGAGATCCAGCGCCTGGCCCTTTTGCGGCAATAGATGCGGGTAATCGGTGAGGATTGCGGCGGGGGTGGGTTCAAGGTCTTGGGACTGGGCGTAAACCCTGTCCCATTTGGCTTGGATGTCGGCGTTTGGCATCGGGCCAAACTTACGGCGGCGTCGTTTGGAACAGGCGCTCGACGACGCGGATCAGCTTTTTGTCATGCACGAACATGATGACATGGTCGCCTTCTTCGATGACGGTGTCGTGGTGGACTTGCATGACTTCTTCGCCGCGCACCAGCGCGCCCATGACCACGCCGGCGGGGAGCTTGATCTGGTCGATGCGCTGGCCGACGATCTCGGACTGGCCGCGGGTGCCGTGGGCGATGGCTTCGATGGCCTCGGCCTCGCCGTGGCGCAGCGAATGCACTTGCACCACGTCGCCCTTGCGCACATGGCGCAGCAGGCTGCCGATGGTGGACTGCTGCGGCGAAATGACCAAGTCCACCAGGCTGGCATCGACGATTTCGGCATAGGCGCTTTTGTTGACCAAGCTGATGACGCGCCGCGCCCCTAAGCGCTTGGCGAGCATCGCCGAGAGGATGTTGGCCTCGTCGTCGTTGGTGATGGCGCAGAACACGTCGGTGCTTTCGATGTTTTCGCTGACCAGAAGCTCCTTGTCGGAGGCGTCGCCGAGCAGCACCACGGTGTTGTTGAGTTCAGCGGCGATCTTCTTGGCCCGCTTGGGGTTTTTCTCGATGACTTTGACTTGGTAGCGGTTTTCCAGCGCGGCGGCGACGCGCTTGCCGATGTGTCCGCCGCCGGCGAACATCAGCCGCCGGTAGGGCTTGTCGAGTTCGCACATTTCGCTCATCACGTCTTTGATTTCCTCGGAGGAGGCGACGAAGAACACTTCGTCGTCGGCCTCGATGACGATTTTGCCGCTGGGGATGATCGGGTGGCCGTTGCGGAAAATGGCGGTGATGCGGGCATGCACGTTCGGCATGTGCTGGTGCAGCTCTTTGATTTCGCGGCCGACCAGCGGCCCACCCCGGTGGGCGCGGACAGAAACCAGGCGGACTTTGCCGTCGGCAAAGTCCAGCACTTGCGAAGCGCCGGGGTATTCGAGCAGGCGCTCGATGAAGCGGGTGACGATTTGCTCCGGGCTGATGACCACGTCAATCGGGATGGCGCTGGGGCCGAATATCTCCGGGTAACTGAGGTATTCGATGGCGCGGACGCGGGCGATTTTCTTCGGTATCTTGAATAATGTGCCGGCAATCTGGCAGGCCAGCATATTGGTTTCGTCGTCGCTGGTCACGGCGATCAGCATATCCGCCTCGGCCGCGCCGGCCTTCGCCAATACCGTGGGATGGGCGGCATTGCCCTGCACGATGGCGATATCGTAACGGTCTTGCAAATCGCGCAGCACGTGCGGCTGGGTGTCGATGACGACAATGTCGTTAGCTTCGCTGGCCAAGCTGCCCAATACGCTGGAGCCGACTTGGCCTGCGCCTAGTATGATGATTTTCATGCTTGTTGATTTCCCATGGGGCAGTTAAGTTGTGCGGGTTGTGATGAGGCCGCAATTCAACCGACGGAACTCACCGCGCCTTGCCACGATTAAGCTTATGAGATGGCAAGTGCCTGCGTCGTGGTTTGTAAAAAACGTTGAGACGAGGCTTCTTTTTTGGACATTTTCTTCAGGTCTATTGGAATGCGCTAGGCGACAGCGCATCAATCCACTTCAACCAATCTTTCGCCCGCCAGCAAGGCCCTTTCGATGTTGGGCAAAAGTGGCGCAAACCAGTTTAGCAAGGCGCGATTGCTGGTATTGCCGACACGCAGCCAAACAATAGACGGCCCCTTTTTTTGCATGGCTACGCGGATAGAAAAATCCTCGTCTTTGGTAATGACCACCGCTTCATGCCGCAAAGCATAGTCCCAAATCGCCGAATCGTCGGCTCCGCTCAATCCTAGATAAAGCACATGTTCGGCGGTATGGCCTTGGTCAGCCAGGAAACGTGCCAGCGCGGGCGGAAGCTGCGCATCGACGACAAAGCGCATGGCTTAAGCCGCCCGCCAGATGGGATGGTCAGACTGCTGGGCGGCAAATTCCAAAGCCGCCGTAATGTCAGCAGGTTCCAAGTAGGGATAATCGGCGAGTATTTCTTCGTTAGGCACCCCAGCCGCCAGCAGGTCGAGAATATCCTTCACGCGGATGCGCAGGCCACGGATGCAAGGCCGGCCTCCGCATTGTTGGGGGTTGCTTGTGATGCGATGCAGTTGAGTCATGGATATCTCCATATTAGCGTCATATAAGGGTGGGCTGTGCCTGCCAATGAGTTGAGCCACGCCGAGCGCACGGCCGGTTTATTTTTTCTCACGGAATTTAATCCCCAAGGAATTCAGTTTGCGGTACAGGTGGGTGCGCTCCAGGCCAATGGCGTTGGACAGGCGGGCCACGCTGCCGCTGTATTTGTCGAGGTGGTATTCCAGATAGTCTTTCTCAAAGCGTTCCCGCGCTTCTTTCAGTGGTAGTTCGTAATAGTCGGGCGCCTGCGTG
>JBJSYU010000307.1:0-3142 GCA_046089945.1 Candidatus Methylumidiphilus sp. | reverse complement strand
ACACCGCCGCCAGCAGCAGCTCCTGCAAGGGGTAGGTAGTCCGCCCGCCGCGTGCGCGGGTCGGGCAGGTCGGCGAAATGTTCCAAAAACGGCGGCGTCTGCTTCTCTCGGGTGTCCATGGCTGCAGGGGGCGCTCAAAAGCCCTCAGTCAGCCATGCCGCGACATCCTTTATCAAGCAAAATCAAGCGGTTCCTTCATGCGATTGCCCTGGCGGATGGGATTGCCCTGCCCGTCAAACAGCAATACCGTCACCTCGCCGTCCATGTCGGTGATTTCGGCTTTCTGCAAGACACCCTCGCCGCTGTACTCGTAGCGGTGTTCCATTTCAATCTCGCCATACACCATTTTGCGCACCGCCACGAGTCGGCCATCGCCGTCGTAATACCCGTTGAAAAAGGTGATGCGGTTCTCAAGCTGTGCCGGCTGCAATTCCTCCACCAAGGCCAAAGGCAGCTTTACGCCGGTGTAGCTCAAATAATGGCGGCAATCGTCGGGTAATGTGTCAGTCATCGCATATCCTGTCAGTTGTTAAATTGCAAAGGCTCAGCCCGCCCGCCCTAAATCCATCCCCCGGAACACTGAGCAACGGATAAACGCCTCGCGGCTGGGGCTGATTTGTTTTTGATGGCAAAACTTCGCCACCAGTTTCGCCAATCCCTTGATGTCGCGGCCGGTCGCGGCGGGGAACAATTCCACCAATTCACCAATCAGCCCGGCGTCCAAGCCCAATTCAAACTGTTCGGCCATCACCTGCCAAATCTTGCGGCGGGCCGGGCCATCCGGCGGGTTGAACTTAATCATCGCAATGCAGCGCGACACGATAGCCTCGTCGATGTCGTCCACGCGGTTGGTGGTCAAAAACAACAGGCCGTTGAAATACTCCAGCACCCGCAGAAACACCCCGACCACGGCATTCATCGTGATATTGTCGTCGCGGCGCTTGATATACACATCGGCCTCGTCAATCAGCATCACCGCGCCCCAGCGTTGGGCGCGGGTCAGCACGTCTTTCAACGCGGTTTCCATCGCCGCGACATTCAGCCCCAACTGCCCGGAATGAATGCGGTATAAAGGCCGTTTGATGATTTCCGAATACACCTCCGCCGTCAGCGTCTTGCCCACCCCGGCCGGCCCGGCGCACAGCACCGTCGTGCCGCCGGATTTGCCCTCGACAATATCATCCATCAGCACATCCATTTCGGCGGTCAATATGTCGATCAAATCAGTTTGTTCTTCCGGCAATATCAGCTTTTGTTTTAACGCGGGCTGGTATTCATACGGCTTAATGTCATCGACATGCACCCATAGATAATGGTGCAATTCTAAATGGAACATCAAAATGTAAAAATGCACCGGCAACTCGGTGAACAAACCCTTGGGCATATCACCTTGCAACGCCTCGACCTCGTCCTCGGCCTTATAGCGGACGCTTTTCGACGCCCGCCGCAAATACGGCCCTAAAATATCCCCCGGCGCGTCCATCGTCAGCGCCCGCTCGCTCAAGATACCCTCGTCATTGACCAGTCTGGCACTGCCGCCGGCCGAGGACAATACCACTACATCTTTGCGCGACCAATCGGTGTCGCGGTGCGAAGCAGTGGGGTTTTCCGCATAAAACCCGGTGCCTTTGCCCGAAAACTGCGCCCCATAACGCGCCCGCCAGTCGAAATACCGACCAGCCGCCTCGTCATAGCTGGCAATCAATTCCGGGGTTTCTTTCAAAAATCCTTTGGCCGCGAAAATTTCGCCGATGGAGCGGTTGGCGATATCGCTGGCGTAAATGCGCAAAGTCGCCGTCGCCAGCTTGCCCTTGGCATTCGCCTTTATTTCAATCATCACTTTGCCGGTTTCCTCATTTCCCGGCGGCGTGAAATCCAGCCGCGTGACCACCCAAGCCATCGGCTTGCCGGCGACATTGGCCTGGAACAGCCAGCCGCGCAGCCCGTCCGCCGCCAAATAACGGGCGATGGCCGGCACCAGTTGCTCCAAATCCTCGGCCTCGAATTTCAGGCCGTCGTCGTTCAAGGCCCGCTGCAAGGTGCCAAGCTGCGCGGCGCGGGCGCGAAATTCCGGCCCCGCCTCCTCGTACAGATGGCGCAGGAAGCTGACTTCGTCGCGGGTGAAATGGCTAAACGCCGCTTCGGCGCGGTTGCCGAAGCGCAATTGGTCTTGCAAGGAGGCTAGGCGCGGGAACTGCCCGGCCAACGCCTCCACATGTCTGCGCTCAAGTTGAAGTTTCATCGGTTCGCCGCTCCCCACAAACAAAAAAGTGTTTATGTTGACAGGCAGAAGCCGTACCAGCGGCGGCGGGCGGCGGGTTTTGGGCTTTAAGCGTTTGAAATTTAACGCGGGTGGCGGAGGGTGCGGGTGGCCTTTTGGCCAGCGGGTGTGTCGGCTTGCCGACAAAGCGCTAGGGATGCGTTCCGTGCGGGCGGACTTGCCGCAGGCGTAGTAGGCGCGGATGTATTCGCACCTACTATTCGGGCGGGAAATCTTCTAATGCCCCTGTTGCAGCAACATTTGGTGGAACAGCGTAGTGGATGGATCGGAGCCTTTTTTGGCGTCTTCTTCCAACTGTTTCACCGCCCGCATCTTCTTGCGCGCTTCCTCATCGTCTTTGGCGCTTTGCTGCCGGTTGTTGTAATTGTTGTACTGCGAACTATTGTAGTTGCCGCCATAGCCATTGTTGTAGCCATTGCCGCCACTATAACCGCTATAGCCACTATAACCCCTGTAGCCGTCGCCATAATTGCTCGGCGAAGCGCAGCCGCTGGCAATGAAAACCAGCCCGATAGTGGTGATAAACACGATTGCTTTGTTCATGAGTCCGACTCCTCAACGTGTGATAATACGTCACGCCTAGTTGCGCTATAGCCCTATCGCTTCAGCCGAAAATAGGCAACCCCAACCTGCTGCTTTTAATATAGCTGAAAACCGCCGGGCTTACTAGGCTCGGCGGAAACGCCACTATCCCGAAAAGGCGGGTACGATTACGGCCCTTGTTTTATTAGCATTTGATGGTACAACGTAGTCGATGGGTCGGCACCTTTTTTGGCGTCTTCTTCCAACTGTTGCACCGCCCTCATCTGCTTGCGCGCTGCCGCTTCTTCGTCTTTGTTCGACTGGTTTTGGTTAGAGTAA
>JBJSYU010000306.1:0-4430 GCA_046089945.1 Candidatus Methylumidiphilus sp. | reverse complement strand
GTAGCCTTCCGCGCCTATGCCGTACTGGGCGTCCAAATCATCCGGGCGCGAGCGCGTGGCGTCTGCGGCGCGTTCCAGCAGATCCAGCACCGCGCCGGGGCGGAACACCCGCGCCAGCATGCGGTCTTTGGCCTCCGCCGGCGTCGGCGAGGATTTGATGAGTTCGATGATTTCGTCAATGTTCGACAGCGCCACCGCTTGGCCTTCCAAGATGTGGGCGCGTTCGCGGGCTTTGCGCAACTCGAACACGGTGCGGCGGGTGACGACTTCGCGGCGGTGGTCGATGAACGCCGCCAGCAGTTCCTTCAGGTTCATGCAGCGCGGCCGGCCGTCGAGCAGGGCGACCATGTTGATGCCGAACACCGTACCCATTTGCGTCTGCTGATACAGGTTGTTCAGCACGACTTCCGGCGATTCGCCCCGGCGCAGTTCGATGACCAGCCGCATGCCGTCCTTGTCGGATTCGTCGCGCAGGCCGGAAATGCCTTCGAGCTTGGCCTCTTTGACCAGTTCGGCGATTTTTTCCTGTAGCCGCGCTTTGTTCACCTGATACGGCAGTTCGGTGACGACGATGCTTTGCCGGGCACCCTCCTCGCCTTCAAACTCGCAGCGGGCGCGCAGGTAAATGCGCCCGCGCCCGGTCAGGTAGGCTTCGCGGATGCCGCTGGCGCCGTTGATGATGCCTTGCGTGGGGAAGTCAGGGCCGGGGATGTGCTTCATCAGTTCGTAAATGCTGGCCTCCGGATCTTCGATCAAGGCCAAGCAAGCACTGACGACTTCGGACAGGTTGTGCGGCGGCACGTTGGTCGCCATGCCGACGGCGATGCCGGCCGAGCCGTTGACCAGCAGGTTCGGCACTCGCGTCGGCAGCACCGACGGCTCGACTTCGGACTCGTCGTAGTTGGGGACGAAATCGACGGTTTCTTTATCGAGGTCGGCCAGCAGTTCGTGGGAAATCCGCGCCATGCGCACTTCGGTGTAGCGCATCGCCGCCGGCGGGTCGCCGTCCACCGAGCCGAAGTTGCCTTGGCCGTCCACCAGCATGTAGCGCAGCGAAAACGGCTGGGCCATGCGGACGATGGTGTCGTAAATCGCCGAGTCGCCGTGCGGGTGGTATTTACCCATCACGTCGCCGACGAGGCGGGCGGACTTTTTGTAAGACTTGTTCCAGTCGTAGCCTTCCTGGTGCATGCCGTACAACACCCGCCGATGCACCGGCTTCAAGCCGTCGCGGGCATCGGGCAGCGCGCGCCCGACGATCACGCTCATCGCGTAATCGAGGTACGACTGCTTCATTTCGTCTTCGAGGTTGACCGGGATGATTTCTTTGGCGAATGAGGACATCAGGACTGTTTTTATGCGGTTTCGGGCATGAGAGCGGGCGGGCAGCGCCAAATGGGAAGCGCCTGGAATGCGGAACTGCCGACGCTTGAGCGCTAAGGCCGGGGATTATATCAAAAAGAGTGCCGACGGCGGGGCATTTAGGCGCGGCGCGGGCGGCGCGTTCCATTAGGCTCGATTAGCCGCAGAATAGGGCGTATGATTTTTTTTTGCCACGCCTATTTCCGCCCACTCCCGCCCAAACCGATGAACGCAAACCGATCAGCCGCCTTAATCCGCCGCACCGCGCCCATTTTCGCGCTGGCCCTAGCCGCTGTGGCCGGGCCGCTGCGCGCCGAAAGCCTGCGCGAACAACTGCAAGCCTTGGCGCAAGAACAACGCATCGCCATCGAAGGGCTGGAGAAGGTTGGCGCGGAGTCGGCGCGGCCAGCCGCAGGCGATGTGGCGCAGCGCGTCCAGTCTTTGCTGTCCGATTACAACTACCTGTCCGTAAGCACGGGCGGCAAGCTTGAAAAGCTCACCATCACCAGCCTCAAGCAAGCCGCCCCCAAGCCTAAGCCCGCGCCACAAAACACAGGCCGTGTGCCGACGCAACGCTTAGGCAGCCACCACCAAGTCCAAGCCACGCTGAGCGGCCCCAGCCAGGTGGCCATGGGTGCGACCTTGCTGGTGGACACCGGCGCGACGACCGTCGTGCTGCCCGAATCCATGGCCGGGCCGCTGGGCTTTAGCGCCGCCAACCTGCGCGACGGCAGCAGCCAGACGGCGGGCGGGACGGTGCCGGTGAAAATCGGCATGCTGGCGTCGATGCAAGTCGGCGGCGTCGTCGCCAACAATGTGCCGGTTAGCTTCATCCCCGACCACAAACTGAACGGGGCGCGGCTGTTGGGCATGAGCTTCTTAAGCCGCTTCCGCTTCTCCCTTGACGACGGGCGCAACGAATTATTGTTGCAGGCCAAATAAAACCGGCTGGCGCAAATACCTGGGCTTGTGTTATCAACTAGCCTCCAACCCAAAACTTTTAGAGAGTAATCACATGAGCAAACCCTACGCCCACCTCGCCGCCCTGCTGTGTTTGAGCCTGGCCGGCAGCGCCTACGCCGATTCTTACACGATTGACGCCCGCCACACCTTCCCCAGCTTTGAAGTCAGCCATGTCGGCTTCTCCACCCAGCGCGGACGCTTTGACCGCACCAGCGGAACCATCCACCTCGACGCCAAGGCGCACAGCGGCGCCATCGATATTGAAATCGCCGCCGATTCCATCGACACCGGCCTGACGGAATTGGAAGACAAACTGAAAAGCGCAGAATTTTTCGACACGGCGCAATTCCCCAGCATCCAATTCAAGGCCGACACACTGGAATTCAAAGGCGACGCCCCGGTCGCGGCGGATGGCACCTTGACCTTGCACGGCGTCAGCAAACCCTTGCGGCTGAACATCGGCCATTTCCACTGCGGCATCCACCCGGCCAACAAGCGCAATGTCTGCGGCGCCGACGCCAGCGGCCAAATCAAGCGCAGCGACTTTGGCCTGAAAGCCTTCCTGCCCGCCGTCGGCGACGATGTGAAAATCCTAATCCAAGTGGAAGCGTTCAAGGATTGAGGTATACGGCATTAAGCCCCCTCTCCCTAAATCCCTCTCCCTCTGGGAGAGGGACTTTATATCAACCGTAAATCCCCAAAGGATCATCCGGGTTGACCCCCTCCATAAACGGTCGAGCGCGGTCTTGGTTGGTAGTCTGATACACTTTTCCCACCCAATTATTCAAAATGGCCTCCGCCGTATCGTGCCAAGTATTATCCAGCTTCGGCGCGATTAAATCTTCGGGAAAGCGCGGCATGCTCTCGCCTTGGGATTTGGCGATGCGCACGAGTTCGGCATACTCATCCAGTATCGCTTGCGCCAGCGGCGAAAAATAGCTTTCGGGAAACGGCGGATAATCCTCCCGCGCCCCACAGGCAAAGCGCGTCACCTCGCGCTTGTATTCCTTCAATAGGCTAATCGTGTCATACTCAGGATGGCCTTGAAAAAACACCAGCCTAAAACCGTCCCGGCTCACCGCCAAATGCACCCCAGCCCCCTCCCCTTCCACCAAGACGCGCAAACCGGCTTCCTCGAACTGGTCGCGGCTGATTTCATTAAAGCGCGAGTGCGGCACATCGAAGCGCGTGTTGACGCCGACCACCAACGGATGCTGCCGCTCGACTAAATGATGTGGAAATACCCCCCAACGCTTGGCCGGCAGCGGCCTACGCTTTTGGCCGAAGCGGAATTGCAAAACCGCATGCGTGGTCAGGCAGGAAAACAAGGTCGAAGTGACATGCTCATACGCCCAATCGACCACCTCGACCAAAGGATTCCAAAACGCCTCCTTCGCCAAATCTGGCTGGGTGACATTCGCCCCAGTGACAATCAGCGCATCCAGCCCTGAGGCTTTAATTTGCGCAAACGTCTCATAATGTGCCTGCACATGGGCCAAGCCCTCGGTGCCGCGCTCCAGTTCCGGCAGCGTGAACAAATGCACATAAAACTGCGCAATCTGGTTGCTGTCGTTAATCAGCCTGAGAAATTGCCGCTCGGTCGCGGTCAGCGCCGCATCCGGCATTAAGTTAAGCAGGCCGATATGCAATTCGCGGATATCCTGATGGATAGCCAAATCGGCGGGAATGACGGTTTCGCCTTCGCGCTTTAAATCATCGAAAGCGGGCAGGTTGGAATGGGCGACTAAGGGCATGGTGTGGACCTCATGCAAAGGAATACAAAGCAGAATATCATGATTGGCGGGCAATCGCCAAAGCCACCAGCCGCATGAAATCATGCTCATCGGCGACTGTCGCCAACTCATCGCTGCTGATGGTGTAGCCATAGCGTGCGGCGAGATGCTCATAGCGTGGAATGCGTGTATAAAACAAACGCGGAAACACCCAGCGCACAAAATTATCCGGGTTTATCATCGCGGCATAGGGCAACTCGCGTTCGGCCAGATACACCGCCAATTGTTCGTCTAAAAATGCTTCGCGGTAATACAAAGGCTTGGGGTCGCGCTCGGCGCGTTCGATCACGCGCTGTTCGTCCTGTTGCGTGG
>JBJSYU010000305.1:0-9735 GCA_046089945.1 Candidatus Methylumidiphilus sp. | reverse complement strand
ACAGATCTACCCTTGAAGCAGGGCAGCGCAAGCCTCATTATTCGCCGGATGCCCGCACCCTGTCCTTGGCAGGAACCTTGCCTCGCTTTTTTTAAGAATCCCCGGCAGCCCGCCTAACCTTCACGCGCCCCAGACAACGATGAAACATTCCCTCTACGAGTCCGATATTTCCTCCCACCCGGAGGAGCATTTGCTGGAAAGGCTGGGCGCGGGCTTTGCCGCGGAGGAGACGGCGCGGCTGGCGCTGGCTTTGCGCTATGCGGTGGCGGCCCGCGACACGGACACCTTGGCGCGGCCGCGTGGCATTGATGTGGCGAACACGTTGCGCGGCCTGCGTGTGGACGCGCCGACCTTGGAGGCGGCGTTGCTCAGTGATCCGTGGCTGCGCGAGAACTTGCCGGAGGCGGAAATCGCCGACCGTTTCGGGGAGGTTGTCCTTAAATTGGTGCGCGGGGTGAATTGGCTGAACACCTTCAACGATTATGGCAGCGGCATCCAAGAACCCGACCAGGCCGAGTTGCTGCGGCGGATGCTGTTGGCGGTGGTGGACGATGTGCGGGCGGTGTTGATTAAGCTGGCGTACCGGGTGCAGCGCCTGCGTTCCTTGAAGCATGAGGAGGAGCCGATACGCCGCAAGATCGCCCGCGAGACGCTGGATATTTTCGCGCCGCTGGCGAACCGGCTGGGCATCGGCCAGTTGAAGTGGGAACTGGAGGATTTGGCGTTCCGTTATTTGGAGCCGGAGGAATACAAGGCGTTGGCGAAGTCCTTGGCGACCAACCGCGCCGAGCGCGAGCATTTCATCCACGCCTTCATCGGCGAACTGGAGCAGGCGCTGCGCGAAAACGGTGTGCAGGCGAAGATTTACGGCCGCCCGAAGCATTTGTACAGCATTTGGAAAAAGATGCGCCGCAAGCAATTGGGGCTGGAGGAACTCTATGACTTGCTGGCGGTGCGGGTGATGGTGGACAAGCTGACCGACTGTTACGCGGTGCTGGGTCTGGTGCATGGGCTGTGGCTGCACATTCCGAAGGAGTTTGACGATTACATCGCCAACCCCAAGGACAATGGCTACCAGTCTTTGCATACGGTGGTGCTGGGCGAGGGCGGGCGGCCGGTGGAGATACAGATTCGCACCGGCGATATGCATGCCTTCGCCGAGTTCGGCGTAGCCGCACACTGGCGTTATAAGGAAGGCGGCAAGCAGGACGCCGCGCTGGATCGCAGCATCAATTCGCTGCGCCGGCTGCTCGACAACAAGGGCGACGACCAGGAGTTTTTGGACGATTTCCACTCTGAACTGTTCGCCGACCAGATTTTTGTGCTGACGCCGAAAGGCCAGGTGGTGCGCCTGAAAAAAGGCGCGAAGCCGCTGGATTTCGCCTATGCCATCCATTCCGAAGTCGGCCACCGCTGCCGGGGCGCTAAGGTGAACGGGCGCATCGCGCAACTGAGCTATCAGCTCAAATCCGGCGAGAAAGTCGAGATTCTGACCGCCAAGCAGGGCGGGCCGAGCTTGGGCTGGCTAGACCCGCACATGGGTTATATCGCCACCTCGCATGCCCGTGGCAAGATCAAGCAGTGGTTCAAGCAGCAAGACCACGAGCGGCATTTGCGCACCGGCAAAATCCTGTTGGAGCGCGAGCGCCGCAAGCTTGGCACGCCGGCGTTTAAGGACGCCGATCTGGAGGATTTGGCCCGGCATTTTCATTTGCCTAGGGCCGACGACTTGCTGTTGCAGATTGGCCGCGGCGATATCACGCCGGTGCAGTTGGCGGCGGCGCTGCACGTCCCCGGCGTGCAGCCGCCTGCGCCGCCCGCCGCGCCTGAGGCGAAGCCAGAACAGGCCGCGCCGACGCCGGAAAAAGTCACCGTGCAGGGCATCCGTAATCTGATGATGCACTTCGCGCACTGCTGCAACCCGACGCCGGGGATGCCCATCGTCGGCTATGTCACCCTGGGGTTTGGCGTCGCCATCCATGCCCAAGACTGCGCCAATATCATCCAACTGCCGCCGCACAAGCGCGGCCGGTTGATCGATGTGGACTGGGGCGAGGAGCAGGAATCTTTCCCAGTGGAAATCGAAGTGCAAGCCATCGACCGCAAAGGCTTGTTGAAGGACGTGGCGAACATCCTGTCGCAGGAGCATATCAACATCCTGCGCACCAGCACCCACACCAACACCCGCGACCAGTCGGTGAGCATGGAAATCACCTTGGAAGTCCATGACTTGGGGCAGTTGAGCCAAGCCTTGGACAAGCTGGGCGAGGTGCATAACGTGCTGCGGGCGCGGCGGATTCGCGGCGGGTGAACATAGCCCGCCGACGCTTGAGCCAGATCAGTCCGTCGCCAATCGGCGACGGATTTTTTTTTTGCGCGGCAGCTTTTTCGCATGTTGCCGCCATCGTCTTAGCTTGCGTCCGCCATCTGCCGTCGGCCTTCACTCGGCATCCGTGCCCTGTCTCTGTCTGGCGACAAAACTTGCCGTCAATTGCAAATTCATCATTTTCCTTTACGCCGCCGCCGTCAGCCGTTTTATGCGAAAGGCTCGCCGGACGGCGAAATCTGTCGCTTTATGGGGACATTATTTTTTACAAAGCGTATCTAGCCGCTCATCCTGATAGCTGAAAAGCGTCTATATTACCTGAGTTCTTGATGAATTTATGCGGATGCCGAATGCGTCGCTTAAAGGCGACGATATTTTTGCCGCCGCGGCCGCGCGTTGCAGTTTGGCGCATCGTCGATATTCCCTATGCGGCATAAGCCATATAAGTGTTTGGTTATTCACCCTCGTCAACGCCCCTGCGGCCGCTTGCGGCTGGCATGGTTGGTGCTAAAAATCCTGCTCTAGGCGTCAGGTTATTGGACGCCCACTGCCGCCTGCCCCACCCCACACATCCAGGAGATTCCGCCATGAGCGCCAAAACTTATTCCATGACGCAGACCGCAATCCCCGGCGACACCTCGACCGGCCTCGACCAGTTGGTCGATTATATCTATGCGGACAATGGCTTGGCTGGCGCGAACGATGCCAAGGACATCGCCGCCGGGGCCGACGCCGCCAACCGCCTGAACCAGATTATCTTGGAAGCCGCCGCAGCGACCGGGGCGGCGGCGGACGGCCAGTTCACCACATCCGAAGTGGTGGCAATGAACGCTTATATCCGCGCCAACCGTCTAGCCGATTGGACGGCCTTGCATGGCGACGACGAGGACAACGAGGAAACCGGCTACCACCGGGTGCAAAACGACGGCTCGAACCTCCAGTATCGCGGGCAGAATCTGCTCAACACCGTCGCCGACGGCATTTATCACATGGGCTTTGAGATCCAAAACGGCCAGTTTTTGAACGAAGACGGCAACGCCAACGCCTCGGTGGAGCAAGTCGCCAAATGGCTGACGCAGTTTTACACCGACCACTCCATCAGCGGCAGCGGGCTGGATCGCATCACCAATTTGGTCATGGCGGACGCCGGCTTGGCCAGCAAGATACCGGAAGCCGATATCACCGGCGGGGCCGACGCCGCCGACAGCTTGAACCGCATGATCCTCACCGCGATGCAAGTCACCGGGGCGAATGCCGACGGCTGGGTGTCCACCACTGAACTGGAAGCGATGAACGGCTGGATTCGCGCCGACGCCAACCGTCTGGCGATGTGGACGACATTGCACGGCGATGACGAGAAAAACGAGGAGACCGGCTTCCATCTAGTCCAAAACGACGGCGCCAACACGCAGTATTTCGGCAAAAACCTCGTCAACACCGTCGCCGACGGCATTTACCACCTGGGCTTTGAAATTCAGAACGGCACGCTCCTGAATGAAGACGGCAACGCCAACGCCAAGCTCAGCGATGTCGCCGACTGGATCAATTATTTCTACGCCGACCAGTCCAGCACCGGCACCGGGCTGGACAAAATCGTCGATATCATCAAGACCGACGTCGGCCTGGCCCGCAACACTTCCGCCGCTGACATCAACCAAGGCGCCAGTTACGCTGACCAGCTCAACCATTTTGTCATCGACGCCATCCAAGCCACTGGCGCGATGGCCGACAACTGGATCACCAGCGAGGACATGCTGGCGATGAACAACTGGATACGTTCCGATGCCGACCGGCTGGCGCAATGGACAGCGTTGCACGGCGACGACGAAGACGGCGAGGAGACCGGCTACCACTTGGTGCAAAACGACGGCGCGAACACCCAGTATTTCGGCAAGAATTTGGTCAACACCGTCGCCGACGGCATTTACCACATGGGCTTCGCGGTGCAAAACGGCCGTTTCCTGAATGAAGACGGCAACGAAAACGCGGCCTTAGGCGATGTCGCCTCTTGGCTGAACTATTTTTACAAAGGCGCGGCCTTGGTCTATGGCAGCAACGACGCCGACACGATCCAAAGCAGCGGCGACGCCGAGGACATCGAAGGACTGAACGGCAACGATGTGATTAGCGCCGGCGGCGGCGATGACTTGGTCAACGGCGGCTATGGCGACGACACGCTCAAAGGCGAGGCGGGCAGCGACATCCTCGTCGGCGGTTTGGGCGACGACAGCTTGGACGGTGGCAGCGAGGGCGACACCTATGATGTCACCGGCAACGTTGCCGGCGGCTGGGCCAGCTTCAACGGCTACGACACCTACGCCGACACCGGCGCGGCGGGAACCGACACGATCAAGGCCATCGGCGCGGGCAACGTCGATATCGGCCTGAAAGCCTTCGGCCCGCAGTCCGGCATTGAAGCCATCGACGCGACCGGCGCGGCCGGGTTGACCCGGCTGCTCGGCAACGACAGCGCCAACATCCTCGACTTCCGCAATGTCGCGCTGGCCGGCAACATCCTGATCGACGGCGGCTATGGCAATGACACGCTGTACGGCAACGCCGACGCCAACACACTGGCCGGCGGTTTGGGCGACGACACGCTCGACGGCGGCGGCGGCGGCGACGGCTACCAAGTCGGCGGCAACCTCGCCGGCGGCTGGGCCAGCTTCAACGGCTACGACACCTACGCCGACACGGGCGCGGCGGGAACCGACACGATCAAAGCCATCTGCGCGGGCAACGTCGATATCGGCCTGACCGGCTTCGGCCCGCAGTCGGGCATCGAAGCGATTGACGCGACCGGCGCGGCCGGGTTGACCCGGCTGCTCGGCAACGACAGCGCCAACGTCCTCGACTTCCGCAATGTCGCGCTGGCCGGCAACATCCTGATCGACGGCGGCTATGGCAATGACACGATTTACGGCAACAACAGCGCCAACACGCTGGCCGGCGGCAAAGGCGACGATTTGTTGAACGGCGGACAAGGCGGCGACACGTATCAATTTGGCCGGGGCTTGGGCAAGGACAGCATCAGCGACTACGACACCACGGCCGGCGCCACGGACACGCTGTCGATTGGCGCGGAGGTGACGGAAAGCCAGTTGTGGTTCCGCAAAGTCGGCAACGATCTGGAAATGCGGATCATCGGCACCAGCGACCGCGCCACCGTCAAAGACTGGTATCTGGGCGAGGACTACCATATTGAGGAATTCAAACTGGCCGACGGCTCGACGCTGCTGGACAGCCAAGTGGACAATCTGGTCAACGCCATGGCGGCGTTTGCCCCGCCGGCCTCCGGACAGACCACGCTGAGCCAAACCTACCAAAACGCGCTCAACGGCGTCATCGCCGCGAATTGGACGTAAAGCCCTAAACGGCGCAGAGCATGCGACAATCCCGGCCCCCCGCCTAAAAACGGGGGGCTGTTTTTTTGCCGCAACCCCTTACAAAAAGAGAACGCGCACAGCCCATGAACCGGAGCGCAACCCCAACGGACAGCAAGGCGGCGCAACCCCAGCCAGACACCGGCCTCGCCTGCCTCATCATGCTGGCCCGCGTCCACGGCCTTGCCGCCGACGCCGACCAATTGCGCCACGAATTCGGCGAAAGCGGCGAAAGCGGCAGCGTCTTCGGCAAAACCGAAATCCTGCTGGCCGCGAAAAAGCTCGGCCTAGACGCCAAAGCCGTCAACGCCAAGCCGCAGCGCTTGCCGAAAACCCCGCTGCCCGTGCTGGCCTTGGGCCACAATGGCCGCTATGTCATCCTCGCCCGCGCCGACGCCAGCCAAGTGCTGATCCATGACCCGCTAGTCGGCCGTCCGCAAACCCTGCCGCTTGCCGAATTCGCGCAAAGCTGGGCCGGTGTGTTGATCCTGTTTTCCTCGCATGCCTCCAGGGCCGGCGAAGCCAGCCATTTCGACTTCACTTGGTTCATTCCGGCCATCGTCAAATACCGCCGCCTGTTGGCGGAAATCTTCCTGGTCAGCCTCGCGCTGCAATTGTTCGCACTGGTCACGCCGTTGTTTTTCCAAGTGGTCATGGACAAGGTGCTGGTGCATCGCGGCTTTGCCACGCTGGACGTGGTCGGCGTCGGCCTGCTCGTCGTCGTCAGTTTTGAAGTCACGCTGAACACGCTGCGCAGCTATGTGTTCGCGCACACCACCAGCCGCATCGATGTCGAACTCGGCGCGCGCCTGTTCCGCCATCTGCTGGCTTTGCCGCTGGCCTATTTCCAAGCCCGGCGCGTCGGCGACTCGGTGGCACGGGTGCGCGAGCTGGAAAACATCCGCTCGTTCCTGACCGGCAACGCCATTACCGTCGTGCTGGATCTGCTGTTTTCCGTGGTGTTCATCGCCGTCATGCTGCACTACAGCCGCGACTTGACCTTGATCGTCATCGCCTCGCTGCCGTGTTACGCGCTGGTGTCGGCGCTGTTCTCGCCGCTGCTGCGCGCCCGGCTCAACGAAAAATTCAACCGGGGCGCGGAGAACCAAGCCTTTTTGGTGGAAACCCTCAACGGCATCGACACGGTCAAGGCGATGGCGGTGGAGCCGCAATGCACCCGCGACTGGGATCGCCAGCTTGCCGCCTATGTCGCCGCCGGCTTCCGCACCACCAGCCTCAGCGCCTTGGCCGGCGGCGGCATCAACCTCATCGGCAAACTGGTGACGGTGGCGACCTTGTATGTCGGGGCCAGATTGGTCATCGGCGGGCAGTTGACCGTCGGCCAATTGATCGCCTTCAACATGCTGGCCGGCCAAGTCGCCCAGCCGGTGATGCGGCTGGCGCAATTGTGGACGGACTTCCAGCAAATCGGCATCTCGGTGCGCCGTCTTGGCGACATCCTCAACGCCCGCACCGAAGTGGTCGGCCAAAAAGCCAGCATGCCGCCGCTCCAAGGCCGCATCGATTTCGACCAGGTGCATTTCCGCTACCGCCCCGACGGCCCGGAAGTGCTGCAAGGCGTCAGCCTCAGCATCGCCGCCGGTGAAATCGTCGGCATCGTCGGGCGATCTGGCTCCGGCAAAAGCACGCTGGCGAAGCTGGCGCAACGGCTGTACACCCCGGAGCGCGGCCGCGTGTTGGTGGACGGCATGGATTTGGCGCTGGCCGAAGCCTCCTCGCTGCGCCGCCAAATCGGCGTCGTGCTGCAAGAAAACATGCTGTTCAACCGCACGATCCGCGAAAACATCGCCCTCGCCGACCCCGGCGCGCCGCTGGAAGCCGTCGTGCAAGTGGCGCGGCTGGCCGGGGCGCACGAATTCATCTTGGAACTGCCGGAGGCTTACGAAACCGTCGTCGGCGAACACGGCGCCACGCTGTCCGGCGGCCAGCGCCAGCGCATCGCCATCGCCCGCGCGCTGATGGCCAACCCGCGCATCCTGATTTTCGACGAAGCCACCAGCGCACTGGACTATGAGTCCGAACGCATCCTGCAACAGCATATGCAAGCCATCTGCCGGGGGCGCAGCGTCCTCATCATTGCCCACCGCCTGTCCGCCGTCCGCGACGCCCACCGCATCGTCGTCATGGAACGCGGCCGCATCGCCGAAGTCGGCAGCCACGCCGAACTGCTGCGCAATGAAGCCGGCCTCTATGCCTATCTGCACCGGTTGCAGCAAGGCTAAAAGCCCTCCGTAGCGCCGGCATCCTTGCCGGCGCTTGGCGCATTTCCAAATATTGGCCGGCAGGGATGCCGGCGCTCCAATCCACACGCCGACAGGGATGCCGGCGCTACGACTGCGCAGCCGCTGCCGCGCAACTCCAGCAATTCAGCCAACGCACCAAGCCATGAGCCTGCAAGCTAACCTAGAACTCGCCCAACGCTACTGGCAAGCCTTCCGCCGCGCGTGGCGCCAGCGCGCCGAACTCGACGCCCCCAAGCGCCTGCCGCACGAAGCGCAATTCCTGCCCGCCGCGCTGGCGCTGCAAGAAACCCCGCTGTCGCCGGCCCCGCATGTGGCGATGTGGCTGCTCATCGCCTTTGCCGCCAGCGCCTTGGCTTGGTCAGTGTTCGGCCAGATCGACGTGGTGGCGACGGCGGAAGGCAAGACCGTCTCCAGCGGCCGCATCAAACTCATCCAATCGTTGGAAACCGCCAAAGTCCAAGCCATCCACGTGACTGACGGCCAAACCGTCAAGGCCGGCGATGTGCTGGTGGAACTCGACGCCGCCGACGCCCACGCCGACCGCGAGCGCGTCGCCTTCGATTTGGCGACCGCCCGCTTGCAAGCCGCCCGCGCCCGCGCCCTGCTCGCCGCACTCGACAGCGGCCAGCCGCCGCCCTGGCAGGTTTTGCCCACGGTGCCGCAGGCGCAATGGCGCGACGCCGGCCAACTGCTGCAAAGCCAATACGCCGAATACCGCGCCAGACGCGCCCGGCTCGACACCACCATCCAACACCGCGAAGCCGAACGCCACTCCAGCCTGGAGCGCATCCACAAGCTCGAACAAACCGCCCCGCTGGCCCGGCAACGCGCTGACGATATGAAAAACCTCGTCGAACGCAAATACGTCGCCCGCCACGACTGGCTGCAAAGCGAACAAACCCGGCTGGAACAGGAAGGCGACCTTGCCGTGGAGCGCAGCCATTTGCTGGAAATCGACGCCGCGCTGCGCGAAGCCGAAGACGAAAAGCGCTCGTTGGACGCCGAAACCCGCCGCGTCAACCAACAAGCCCTCAACGACAGCACCCAGCAAGCCGCCGCGCTGGAACAAGCCCTCATCAAAACCAACACCCGCGAACGCTTGACCCGGCTGACCGCCCCCGTCGCCGGCGCCGTGCAACAGCTTGCCGTCCACACCGTCGGCGGCGTCGTCACCGAAGCGCAAGCCTTGATGGCGATAGTCCCCGCCGACAACCCCATCGAAGTCGAAGCCTTCATCCAAAACAAAGACATCGGCTTCGTCAAGCCCGGCCAGCCCGCCGAACTCAAAATCGAAACCTTCCCCTACACCAAATACGGCACGCTGCATGCCGAAGTCGCCTCCGTCTCCCACGACGCCATCAACGACGACAAGCGCGGCTTGGTCTATTCCTGCCGCGTCAAACTGCGACGTACCACGATTCAAGTCGATGGCGCCGAAGTCCGCCTAGGCTCCGGCATGGCCGTCGCCGTCGAAATCAAAACCGGCAAACGGCGGGTGATCGAGTATTTCCTCAGCCCTTTAATCCAGTATAGGCATGAGAGTTTTATCGAACGTTGATGTGGTGGATGTGGGTTTAATAGGGCTTAAGCAAAATATAATTAAATGAGTATATAAATACTGGTGTTTCTGTAGTATACTTCACGCCCATGAGCATAAGCGACTATTCCGGTTTGAAGCCGACGCGGCGGGATTACTGCCAATAGACATTATCAAAAACCTACTTACATCGGTTTCATATCTGGCAAGTTATTGACAGATTCC
>JBJSYU010000304.1:0-17639 GCA_046089945.1 Candidatus Methylumidiphilus sp. | reverse complement strand
CTGAAACGGCAGATCCTGCCGTTTCTGCGCCGTGTGCGCGATGTCGGCGTGCCCTTGCTGTATGTCAGCCACGCCTTGGACGAAATCCTCTACCTGACCGACACGCTGACCCTGGTCGAGCAAGGCCAGATTCTCGGCTATGGCCGTTGCTTGGACGTGCTGGGCCTGGCCGAGGGCAGCGAATTGGCCGAAGCGGCGGAGATGCGCAACTTGTGGACGGTGGCGATTCTGGAAAACCGCCCCGACCGCCATTATTGCGTGGCCGGGGTCGGCGCGGTGCGGCTGGTGTTGCCGCCCGCCCCGGTTCCGGTCGGCGCGACCGTCACGGTCAGCGTCAAAGCCGCGCAAGTCGCCTTGTCGCGCCAGCAAATCTTAGGCATCACCATCCAAAACCAATTGTGCGGACGCATCCTGCGCATGTTCCACCGCCGCCATGGCTGTTTGCTGGAAATCGACGCCGGCGTCAGGGTGGTGGCGGAAGTCAACGGCAAAACCGTCGAAGATTTAGGGTTGGCGGAGGGGGAAACGGTGTGGTGTTTGATTAAGGCGCAGTCTTTGGAATATCCTGACTGTTGAACTGGGCATTGGCCGTTCCCATGCCGCCGAACCCAAAACCGGCCGTTCAACACTCAAACTTTGCAGGAGTCCGACGCCATGCCTTGGCAAATCAAGTTCCACGCCGACTTAGGCATCGTGGAAACCGTGTATTCCGGCCTGATCAGCCCTGCCGAACTCCAAGCCGTGGCGCGGGCGACCTTGGACTTTGGCCTGGAACACGCCTCGGATCTGTACTTGGGCGACTGCGGGAATCTGCAAGGCGGGCATTCGATTTTCGACCTGTACGCCATCGTGGACTTGCTTGAAGCCTGCGGCTTCTCGCGGCTGGCGAAGGAAGCCATCCTGTTCCCGCAGTTGGCGGCCGTCGCCCGCGACGCCGAGTTCTGGGAGACCAGCACGAAAAACCGCGGCTTCAACGTGCGCCTGTTCCGCGACCGCGCCAGCGCGATCCGCTGGCTGCTGGAACCTTAGAAAGCTTTGATTAAGGCGATTTCCGAAAAAGCTCACCCCCTTAGCAAAAGGGGCGCGGGGGTGGATACTAGGCCATTCACTTTGGCCAGGGACAAATCCCCCTAACCCCATTTTCCAAATGGGGAACGGATTGTCCGTGTGACATAAGCAGTTTTTGCCCCTCTCCCTCCCCCTAACCCTTTCCCCACAGGGCGAGGGGACTTAATTCAACGCTTCCCTTAGGCGGCGTCAGCCAGCGCCGTCCAAGCGCCCGCCGTCACGCATCTGCCGCAGCGTCCGCAACGCCTGCGGATAGTCGAAGGCGGCGATTTGTCGGCCCAGCGCGGCGGCCGGTTCGCCAAAAATCAACGCCAACTCGCCCGCCGACGCCGCCATCAGCGCATTGGCCCGCATATTGTGCTCGGCCAGCAGCGTTTCCAGGCGATCCAAAATGCCCGCGATATCGTTCCAATTCTCCCCCTCCTCAGCATGGGCGGGTGCCGTCGGCCAGGCGATGGCGGCGCACAGCCGCGCCTGCGCCGATTCCAGCGTGGCGCATAAGGACTCGGCCTCCGCGCCGCGCTGTTCGCGCAGCGTGGAGGCCAGCGTGCCGGCCAGCTTCTGGATCTCGACGGCGCCCAGCAAACCGGCGGCGGTTTTGAGGTCGTGGGCGATACGGCTGGCCTTGCGGAAATCCCCGTCGCCCACGCATCCGCGCACCGCCGCCACATCCCCGGCGTGGCCCGCCGCATACGTCCGCAACAGCCGCAGATAGGCGGCGGCGTCGCCGCGCACACTTTTCAGCCCTTTGTCTACAGCCAACCCTTCGATTTGGCGCAGCCCCTCCAATAGGCTATCCGTGGGCGGCGGTGCGGCGGCCGCAGCCGGCGCGGCCCGCGTCGGCAACCATGGCAGCAACGCGGCGGACAACACCTGCGCGTCGGCCTGTTTGGCGACCTGGCCGTCCAGGCCGGCGGCTAAGCAATGCGGGCGGTCTTCGTCGCTGGCGGTGATCGCCACCAGCGGCGTGTCCGCGCGCCCCGGTAGGCGCCGGATCGCCCGCGCCAGCGCCAGCCCGCCCAGCGCCGGCACATGCATGTCCAACAAGATCAAGTCGTAAGGCGTGCGCCCGGCCATTTCGACGGCCAGCGCAGCGTTTTCCGCACAATCGACCTGCGCCCCCACGCCGCTGAGCCATTGCGCGATGGCCGCGTGGCCGGCGGCGTCTGCGGCCAACAGCACACAGGCCGCATGCGGCGATGCGGCGGGGGCGCGTGGCTGTGGCGATGCCAGTTTGCGCAGCGGGACGGTCAGCCAGAAGACGCTGCCATGGCCTGGCTCGCTGTGGACGCCGACGTTGCCGCCCATCAGTTCGGCCAGACGGCGGGCGAGGGCCAGCCCAATGCCGGCGCCGCCATGCGGGCGCGTGCTGCTGCCATTGGCCTGCTCAAACGCCTGGAACACGGCCGCGCACTGCTCGGCGGACAGGCCGATGCCGCTGTCCTGCAACTCGAAACGCAGCCACAACTGGTGGGCCGTTTCCCGCGTGGCCCGGCAGCGCAGCACGATTTCGCCGCTCGCGGTGAACTTCGCCGCATTGTCCACATAGGCGGCGAGCGCCTGGGCGAGGCGGGCTTCATCGCCGTGCAGGCATTTGGGCAGGCGGCGGTCAATGTCCGTGGCAAACGTGATCGGCTTGCCGGCCAGCTTGTCCTGGGCCAGGCGACTGATGCCCGCCAGCAAATGGCCCAGCTCAAAATCGCGGGCGACCAAGGCCAGCCCACCGGCCTCGATGTTCGACAGATAGAGGATATCGTTGATGATGGACAGCAGGCGGTCGGCCGCCTGGGTGATCTTATCCAGCTTGTCCAATTGATCCGGGCGGGGTTCGGCCCGCCGCAGCAGATAGGAAAGGCCGACTATCGCGTTCATCGGCGTGCGGATCTCGTGGCTGATGTTGGCCAGGAAGTGGCTTTTGATCCGGTTGGCGGCCGCTTCCGCCGCCGCCGCGCGCTCGGCCAGCAAACTCTCCAGGCTCAGGCGTTCCGCCTCGCCTGCGGCGCCCGCCTGTCCCGGCGTCGCCGCATCGGCTAATTCGACGAGGGCGACAAATTCGCCCGGCCCCGGACTGTGCAGCGAGACCGCCAGCCACCGGGCCGAGTCCTGGGCATGCGCCCGCACCCGCTCCGGCAGGCCACAAGCAACCACCCGGCCCACCGCCGCGCACAGTGTCGGCTGGGTTTCGCGCAGCCCCAGCGCCCCCGCCCGCTGGCCGACCACGCCGCGCAGACCGGTCAGCCGCTCAAAGCTGGGGTTTACCCCCAAGAACACGAAATCGTCCGGTACGCCGACGGCGCGGCCATGGGCAAACCCTGTCGGCATCCGCTCAAACAGGCGGTGGCTGGCGGTGTCGCCTGCGGCAAGTCTTGCCGCATCATCTTCTGCCACGGTCATTGCGGAATACGCTTTATTCTAAGGAGTCGGTTGGATCAGGCGGGATAAGGCAGGCGCTTGGTTAGGCAGGCAAGCCTCAATCTAGCGGCCCTGCTTGCGCCCAATCGAGAAATAGTCGAAGCCCGCCGCCGCCAGCCGCGCCGGATCGTACAGGTTGCGGCCGTCGAAAATCGCCGGATGGGCCAGCGCCGATTTGATGAGGTCGAAATCCGGGCTTCGGAACACATTCCATTCGGTCGCCACCGCCAAGGCGTCGGCGCCGTGCAAGGCGGCTTCCGGGCTTGCGCACAACTCGAAACCCGCGCGCCCGCCGTAAATCCGCCGCGCCTCGTCCATCGCCACCGGATCAAAGGCGCGCACCGCCGCCCCGGCCGCCCACAGCGCCTCCATCAGCGTCCGGCTCGGCGCGTCGCGCATGTCGTCGGTGTTCGGCTTGAACGCCAGCCCCCACAGCGCGATGGTCTTGCCGGCCAATTCGCCGCCGAAATACGCGCTGATCTTCTCAAACAGCCGGCTTTTCTGGCGGTTGTTGACCGCCTCCACCGCCTGCAACAACTGCGCGGAATAATCCACGTCGCGGGCGGTGCGCTCCAGCGCCTTGACATCCTTGGGGAAACACGAGCCACCATAACCGCAGCCGGGATAAATGAAGGAATAGCCGATGCGCGGGTCGGAGCCGATGCCCACGCGCACTTTCTCGATGTCCGCGCCCAGGCGCTCGGCCAGGTTCGCCAATTCGTTCATGAAGCTGATCTTCGTCGCCAACATCGCGTTGGCGGCGTACTTGGTCAGCTCGGCGGAGCGGATATCGATGCAAATCAGCCGGTCATGGTTGCGGTTGAACGGCGCGTACAGCGCCCGCAGCAGTTCCGTGGTGCGCGGGTTGTCGGTGCCGACGACGATGCGGTCGGGCTTCATGAAATCGTCAATCGCCGCGCCCTCCTTCAAAAATTCAGGGTTGGACACCACGTCGAATTCCACCGCCGTGCCGCGCGCCCGCTGCACGGCAGCGATCCTCTCGCGCACCCGGTCGGCGGTGCCGACCGGCACGGTGGACTTGTTGACAACGATGCGGTATTCCGTCAACCGCTCGCCGATGCTCTGCGCCACCGCCAGCACATACTGCAAATCGGCGGAGCCGTCCTCGTCCGGCGGCGTGCCGACGGCGATGAACTGAAACAAGCCATGCTCCACGCCTTGGTCGATATCGGTGGTAAAGCGCAGCCGCCCGGCCGTGCGGTTGCGCTGGATCAGCGTGTCCAAGCCCGGCTCATGGATAGGCACCTCGCCCTGGTTTAGCCGCTCGACTTTATTCGCGTCAATGTCGATGCACACCACATCGTTGCCCACTTCGGCCAGACAGGCGCCCGTGACCAAGCCCACATAACCGGAACCAAATATTGTGACTTTCATAGCGTTCTGACCTGGAGGTTTTAAGTTGAAGCGCGGAGTTTAGCGCATCAAGTCGCTTTGGATGTCGTGGATATCCTCCAAGCCGACGGCGATGCGCACCAACCCGTCGCGGATGCCGGCGGCGGCGCGCTCCTCCGGCGTCAGCCGGCCATGCGTGGTGGTGGCCGGATGGGTGATCGTCGTCTTCGCGTCGCCCAAGTTGGCGGTGATCGACAGCATCCGCGTCGAATCAATCAGCCGCCACGCCGCCTCCTGCCCGCCTTCCACCTCAAAGCTGACAATGCCGCCGCCGGACTTCTGCTGGCGCAGCGCCAATTCGTGCTGCGGGTGCGACGGCAAGCCGGGGTAATACACCTGCCCGACCCAGGCTTGCGTTTCCAGCCATTGCGCCAAAGCCAGCGCATTCTCGCTGTGCGCTCGCATGCGCAGGCCCAGCGTTTCCAGCCCTTTCAAAAAAACCCAAGCGTTGAACGGACTCATCGACGGCCCGCCGGTGCGTAGATAGGGGTATATCTCCTTGTCCAACAACTCCTGCTTGCCGACTATCGCCCCGCCCACGCAACGCCCCTGCCCGTCCAAATACTTGGTCGCGGAATGAATCACAATGTCCGCGCCCAATTCCAAAGGTTTTTGCAAAATCGGCGTCAGAAAACAATTGTCCACCACCAATAATGCGCCGTGCGCGTGGGCAATATCGGCCAGCCGTCTAATATCAGCAATTTGCGTCAACGGGTTGGATGGGGTTTCCACAAACAAAAACCGGGTTTGCGGCAGGATGGCCTGTTCCCAAGCGCCATAATCGACCATATCCACAAACGTACTGGACACCCCAAATTTGGCGAAATAGTTTTGGAACAGAATCACCGTGTTGCCGAATACCCCACGCGAACACACCACATGGTCGCCGGACTTCAACAGGCCAAACCCCACCGAGGCAATCGCCGCCATGCCCGAAGCCACGGCGATGCAACGCTCGCCGCCCTCCAACGCCGCCAGCCGTTGCTCAAATGTGCGCACCGTCGGATTGGTGAAGCGCGAATAGATATTGCCGGGTTCTTTGCCGGAAAAACGCGCCGCCGCTTCGGCGGCACTAGTAAACACATAGCTGGACGTGGCGAAAATTGGATCGCTGTGTTCCTGCTCAGGTGTGCGCCGCTGCCCGGCGCGGACGGCTTGGGTTTCCGGGGCGTATGGGTTCCAGTCGGTTTCGGTCATGTTCGTGGTCATCGCTATGGCTGTGGTTTTGGTCTTGTTGTTATCGCTCACATAAGTCCTATAGGCCGCATGCGCCGCATAGGGCAAATTATCTCATTCAAAAATCAAATCAGCGATTGAGGGGGCAGCGAAAAACAACTGGCCCTATACGCTGGCGTCAATTCGGCGACCCGCCGGAAGCGCATCGCGGCGCGGTCATAGCCGGGCCGCGCCTTGCGCAACAGCCGACGCCAGCGCGTCGCGGCATACGGCGGCATTTTCGTCTCCACCCAGGCAAAACCACACAAGGCGGCGACTTTCAGCAAGTATCCGGTACTCATCGCATACAGGTTGGTCGGATCGTTATGGAATTCATGCGGCGCCAGCAGAAATAATAGCGGGGCTGGATCGTCATAAATCAAGCCCTCAAAAATCACTTCCGCACCAGCGGCGGCGAAACAGTTAATCATCGCCGCCAGCGGATCGTTGACATGGTACAGCACACCGTAGCACAACACGATATCAAAGCGCTCGTCGGGCAAATCATAAATCGAGCCTTTGCGCCATTCGGCCTGGCTGCGGAAATGGCTGTGCAGAAAATTATAGCCGTCCAAGCCACCCCAACGGAAGTCGGGATTATCCAAACTCACCACCCGCCGCGCACCGCGCCGCTCGGCCATAAAACTAAAATAGCCATCCCAGCAGCCAATGTCCAGCACCGACTTGCCGATAAAGTCCAGTTTGTCAAACAGATAACGGCTCTCATGCCGGGCAATGTCCACCACGCCTTTCGTCACCCGCCCATCGTCCAGCGTGACGGTGTGAAACCAGTGGATCTGTTCAATGGACAACTCCGGCATACTGACCACACTTTGCACTGTTGAAAACTAGCCCGCCGCCGTTGTGCCGGCTTGCGAATGGTTGGCATAGGTCGCCCAATCGGGAAAATACGCCTCCGCCTGATTGCCCCACGCCGTCCAGCCCGGCCGCGAACCGCGTGCGAACAACTCCAAATACGGGCCGGGCGAACAGGCTTCGATGATTGGGTATAGCTCATCCGGCTTGCGCGAATGCTCGCGCTTCATGCTTTTGATGATATTCACTTGGCTGCGCCCAGGCGGCAATGTCCGCGCATTTTTGCCCTTGACGCCAAACAAGACGAGTTCCGTAGTATTGCGGAAATAAAACCCCACCCCCCGCCCATCCGGCCCGCCGTCTTTACGAATCTTATGCCAAATCAAATTGGTTTTATACTGGAATCCCCACGCGCTCAACACCTGCAAACCTTCCGGCAACAGCGCATTCGGCACCCACAAATATAAATGCGCAGTATCGCCCAAAATACCCGGCACCGGCAACGCCAAAATGGCCGACAAATCCATCGTGCCATAGCGATTCAGCCGCTTATGCTCCGGCGCCATCTTGCCCGTGCGGTTTTGAAACTGCCAGGGCGGGTCGGCGAGGATGGTTGAGAATTTTTGTGAGCCTAGGTGATGAAGTAATTCGGCGCTAGGTTCGCTTAAATCATCCGTGGGCATTCTACAGCCTATTTTGATTTGTCAGCGTATGTTTGATCGCTGTTGCAAATGGCAAAGACTTAATTTTATCTAATTCCCCATCTAAATATTGCCGCCATTCTTTATCTGGGCAGATTTCAGCCAACTCAAGAATCTCATTAGCAATCTGAATATAGCCATAAACTGCACTTTCTCTCATCTGGCGAAGTCGGCCACGCTTTTCATCGAGATTGAATATGCGCAGGGTTTCTTGCGCACGACGTTCATCGCTTGTCGATAAATTCCGCAAACGTATGGTTCCGTCTCTCATAAATATGAAAAATGACTCAGGGTCTTCTTCATCCGGCTTTATCAAATCTTCGTGTGAGTATTCGCCTAGCTTGTCCTTATGGCTTCCACAACGGGTCGGATGGATACAAGAACCGAATAAGTTAACCCATTCAAATGCCCCTTGAGGATAGCGATGGCCTGCCTTCTGTCGGAAATGTTCGATATGCCTTCGACCATTGCTAATGTCACATTCGCAATACGCACAACATTGGCCTTGCATTGCTTCCAATGCTACCCAAATCTCCTCTCTATCTTGTGGAGTCAATTCATCCCAAGTATGTTGAACGTGTTTGAATTTACCCAAACATATTGGCGCTTCACCACGTTCCAGTTTATGCATGGCCGTAACGCTTAACTATTGGCTGAACGTGATGGCAGCTTTTGTTTAAACGCTTCCCATCGAATCATCCTCTCACAATCAAGGACTTCAGGATGTCGCGGGCCAAAATGGCCTATTAGCTTTTCCTTTAAAATCAAACCATCTGGACTATCCTGCAAACCTTGCTGAATAAACGCACGATATTGACTGAGCCAAGCCGATTCAGGGACATTCGGCACTGGATCAACTGCCATTGCCAAAGCGAGAACATCTGCGCTAGACACACCACGGGTTTGTTGTGTTGGGGTTTCTAGCCAAGATTCAATTTGGCCTGTTTGCTGGTTATTTTCATTGTGCAGGATACGAATACAATCCGCATCTACAGTCGTTAATACCTGTGGGCTATGGGTAGTGACAATAAACTGCGTCTCCGGAAAAGCCCGCATCAAATCATCCAATACCCGCTGTTGCCAGGAAGGATGAAGGTGGAGGTCGATTTCATCTACAAGCATAATGGCGGGAGCAAAGATAGACGGAATTAATGAAAAAGAATCGTCTGTGTAACCATGCTCCATCGCCTTTTTTATTAGTTGGTTAATTATTTTCTTTCCTTTGAACTCCGCTAAATTAAATTCAGAGTTATAGAGTAATGAATGAGTGTTAGCAAGTGCTAGTCGACGGGCGAAATCCATGCCGAGCGCCAACATGCTTTGATAACCTTGGCTTAGTTGGGAAACATGAAGTGGCATTTCATTTTCGGATGAGATGACTACAAACTTGTGATCTGCATTAAAATGAGGATTTTCATAGGCACCGTCAAGCAATATCCTGACTGCATAACGGATAGTTTCTAGCGCAGAAGACAGCGCTCGGTTATTGCCTAAGTCGTTTTTATTGGCTCTCAATTCACTCGCTTCTTCAAAATCAAACCATTCCAGCATTTCTTTAAAATTACTCAAAGAGTCTAATGCATTCACTAAGGCCGAGGTCGGATGACTATAATTTTCTCTCAATGAGCGCAAGCGTTTTGGTATCTCGATGCGACCACGTTGCGCACCATAATAAGAGAATACAGGTAATAAGTTAGGTTCATCAGTTTTGAAACCTTCCAAAATTCGTCCAATATGCCTGGCAAGCGCAGCTTCCCCCATTTTTTGGGGAGGCTCCTTACTGGCGAGAGAAGACCTCCGCCAATAATCCCATTGCAAACCTTCTTGCGTAGTTTCCACGATCACTTGCGCATAATCGCTTGCTCCAACTCTCTGTTTAGTGCCTCGCCTTTCCCATAATTCAATACGAAAATCGGTGTCTTTGATGCCAGCCCCTGCGGCGGAAAGCCTTTGGTTAGCCGAAGACAAATGCCGTAATACACGCGATAACCCTGCTGCAATACCATCCAAAATCGCCGTTTTACCCGCGCCGTTTTCGCCAACCAATACTGTCAGTTGCGGGTGCATATCGATCTCCAAGTGCTGAAAACAGCGGTAATTATTCAGCGTGACTTTCTTTAAGCGCATTGCGGAAAATCGCTCTTTAAGCAGGTTTTTTCAGGATAAACGTCAATTAACGGTTCACTTGGCTTTTAGCAAGGTCAAGCAGCAACCGCAAAGCCCGGTTCACCGATTCGGAGTCTTTGAATATCTTGGCGATATCATCATCCAGTACCACCACATTCGTGCCTTCTCGAAACGCCTGATAATGTTTTCCGCGCACACCTTGCGAAAAATCGTATTCAGGCTGCAAGCCATCATCTATGTCCGGGCTAATGGGTTGATTCATAGTGTTTCCGCTCCGCTGTTGTTGCCGTTCGGGCGCTGATTATTCGGATGCTGTCGTTGCGTTCAGTATAGGAAACGACCAAAAGCCGTCCTAAGGAAGAAAGTCCGATGCTCAAAAACCGTTGTTCATGATAGGAATGGGCTGGGTCGGCTATCGTGACTTCCAAGGGGTCGCCAAATATGGACATGGCTTCGTTAAAATCAACGCCATGCTTACTGATATTGGACTTGGCTTTTTCAGTGTCCCACTCAAAGCGCACGACTGCAACCCCCGCTAATCAGAAGCCCTACCCCGCATTATGCAATTCAATAACCGACCGGTTTTCCTCCCGCTGGGATTTCGCGCCGTCGTTGCGGTGGCAGGAAAGGCGTTCGAGATAGGCTTTGTCCACGTCGCCAGTGACATATTCGCCGTCGAAGCAGGAGGTGTCGAAGCGTTCGATGGCGGGGTTGCCGCGCTGCACGGCTTCGATCAAATCGTCCAGGTCTTGGTAGAGCAGCCAGTCGCAGCCGAGTTCTTCTTGGATTTGTTTTTCGCTGCGGCCGTGGGCGATGAGTTCCGCCGCCGCCGGCATGTCGATGCCGTAGACGTTGGGGTAGCGCACCGGCGGCGAAGCAGAGGCGAAAAACACTTTGTTGGCGCCGGCGTCGCGGGCCATTTGGATGATTTGCATGGAGGTGGTGCCGCGCACGATGGAGTCGTCCACCAGCATGACGTTTTTGCCTTTGAACTCCAGGTCGATGGCGTTGAGCTTCTGGCGCACGGACTTTTCACGCAATTGCTGGCCGGGCATGATGAAGGTGCGCCCGATGTAGCGGTTTTTGATGAAGCCTTCGCTGTATTTGACGCCGAGGCGGGTCGCCAACTGCAACGCGGAGGTGCGGCTGGTGTCGGGGATGGGGATGACGACGTCGATGCAGTGGTCGGGGCGCTCGCGCTGGATCTTGTCGGCCAGCTTGTCGCCCATGCGCAGCCTCGCCTTGTACACCGACACGTCGTCGATCTTGGAGTCGGGGCGGGCGAAGTAGACATATTCAAAGATGCAGGGCGAATACACCGGATGGTCGGCGCATTGCTGCGCGCGCAGTTTGCCGTTTTTTTCGATGACGATGGCTTCGCCGGGCTGGATGTCGCGCACGAGCTTGAAGCCCAGCACGTCGAGGGCGACGCTTTCCGAGGCGATCATGTATTCCACGCCTTTTTCGGTGTGGCGCTCGCCGTAGACCAACGGGCGGATGCCGTAGGGGTCACGGAAGCCGATGATGCCGAAGCCGGTGACAATGGCGACGACGGCGTAGGCGCCCCGGCAGCGCTTGTGGACGCCGGCCACGGCTTGGAACACGTCGTCGGCGTTGATGCGCAGCTTGCCGATTTCCTGCAACTCGTGGGCGAAGACGTTGAGCAGCACTTCGGAGTCGGAGTCGGTGTTGATGTGGCGCTGGTCTTCCTTGAATAGGTCGTGCTTGAGGTCGGGGGCGTTGGTCAGGTTGCCGTTGTGCGCCAGCGCGATGCCGTAGGGCGAGTTGACGTAAAACGGCTGCGCCTCGGCAGAACTGGTGCAGCCGGCCGTCGGGTAGCGCACGTGGCCGATGCCCATGCGCCCGGTCAGGCTGCGCATGTGGCGGGTGTGGAACACGTCGCGCACCAGCCCGGAATCTTTGCGCAAATGGAAGCGGTCGCCTTCGCAGGTGACGATGCCGGCCGCGTCTTGGCCGCGGTGTTGCAGCACGGTCAAGGCTTCATACAGTTCTTGGTTGACGTTTTCAGTGGAGACGATGCCGGCAATGCCACACATATCGGTTCACCTTAATTTTAAGATTGCTTGGGGAATTTGATTTAGAGCGGAGAGGCCCGCAGGCCCCTGCCCGCGCAGCCTGTCTGCGAGAGGCTGGAATTGCTTGATCAGTTTGGAATCTTTCCACCCTGGGAGATGTTTTGACGATGGGGCGATGCTGGGCAGCATCATTAACATCACGACGATCAGTCCGCCACGCGCCATGCCAAACAGCAGGCCGGCCAGTCGATCCGGCCCGCCTAGGCCGCTGGCGGAGACCAGCTTGCCGAGCATGAATCCGGCGATGCCGCCGGCCAACAGCGCGGCGGCGTATATCGCTAAGAACGCCAATGCCGGTCGGACAGCCTTGATGCTCTCTGGCAGAAGGGGCGCTAGATCGTGGCTGTAATGCAAAGCCAACCAGCCGGCCCCGGCCCACAGGCACAGCGAAAATGCTTCGCGGACAAAGCCGCGCATCAGGCCAACCAGCCCGGACACGCCGATGACGCCGAGCAGGCAGTAGTCCAACCAACCCCAACCCGCCATATCGCGTATCGCGCCTTAAGCCCGCAGGGCCACGCGGCTAATGGCGCGGCGTGATGACGCCGCTGACGCCGGTGCTGCCCTGGATTTTTTTCAGGGTTTCTTCGGCGCGGCTGCGGTCTTGCTCGGCGCCGACTTGGACGCGGTACACCGTGCCGTTCGGCCCTTGCGCGGGATGCACGGAGGCTTGGAATTTCGATTGCTTGAGCTTGTCCGCCATGTTTTTTGCCGCCGCCTCGTCGGTGAAGCTGCCGGCTTGCACCGCCCAGGTTTTCTTCGGCGGCGCGGGCTTGGCGGCGCCGCCGGCCTCGGCCGGTTTGGCGGCGGTTTTAGCCGAAGCGGCCGCCTTGTCGGTTTTCGCCGTCGCCTGCGCTGCTGCTGATTTGGCGGTCTCCGGCTTTTTATTCGGCTGGGCCGCTGTCGGTTTGGGCTTGGCGGGTGCGGGGATGGGTTCTTCCGCCTCGTCGGTGTCGCGGGCTAAGGCGGCGGGCTTGGGTTTGTTGACTTTGACGGTCTTGATAGCAGTCGGGCGTGGCTCGGCGGATTTGGCGGTCGCGGGCTTGCTGGCCGCTGGGTCGGCTTTTTTCGCCGCCGCGTCGGTGGTTTTGGTGGCGGGCTTGGCCGGTTCGTGGGCGGCGGCCGGGTGCTGCGTGGCCGGTTTGGTCGGTTCGGCCAAATGGCTTACCGGCGGCTTGGGCGCTTCCGGTTTGGCGGCGGCTTTCGCCGCTTTGGCCGGCACCGGCGGGGCGGCTTTGGCGGCGGACGGTTCAGGCTTCGCAGGAGGCGCCGCCGCGCCCGCCTCGTCGTCTTCCTCGCCGCCGGGTGCCGCCGCCGTTTCGCCTTCTTCCTCGGCCTCCACAGCTTCCCCTTGCGCGGTCTTGGTCGCCGCTGTGTTGGGCTTGGGCGGCACTGGCTCTTCGTTCAACGGGACGATACGGTAGCCGCTTTCGGCCGGTGCCTTGGCTTTTTCTTTTTCCTCTTCTTTGGGCGCTAGGTCTTCTGCCGTCTTGGGCAGTTCCAGCGGTTTTTCCAATACATCTTCGGGGATGGCGGGAATGCCGGCCAAGGAAGATTTGCCTTTGTCGTCGGATTTTTCAAACAACATCGGCACGAATATGACGACCAAGGCAACGGCAATGGTCACGCCGATCAGGCGCTGCTTCAATGACTGGTCCATCGGGATACCTCTTAATAGGGGTTAAGGGCAAGGAATTCAGAGACTAAAGGAAAGGTGCCGAACACCAGCACCAAGCCGTCGGCGGGCGCTGCGGCGCGGGCGGCGGCGATGGCGTCTGCCGCCGTGGCAAAGCCGCCTGTGACTTCGGCGACGGACAATTCGGCAAACACCGCGCTCAGTTCGGATTCGGGGGCTGAGCGCTGCAAGGGGATAGGGGCCAGATACCAATGCCGCACCACCTCCCGCAAAGGCTGGACGATGCCCGCAACATCCTTGTCGCGCATGACGGCAAACACGGCGTGGATGGATTTTCCCGCAAATTCGGCGCGCAGATACTCGGCTAAGTTGCCGGCCGCCTGCGGATTATGCGCCACATCCAGCAGCACGGGCGGCGACCCTGGGAAATACTGAAAACGCCCGTCGAGCTTGACGGTTCGCAGTCCTGTGCGGATGGCTTCCGCCGACACCGGGCGCACCGCAGCGACCGTGCGCAGCAGTTGGATCACGGCGGCGGCGTTGAGCAACTGGTGTCCGCCAGCCAAAGCCGGCAGCGGCAGGCCGCTTAAAGTGTCGCCCGCGCCCCACCAATCCCAAGTTTCGCCATGATGCCGGAAGCCAAAATCGCGGCCTTGGCAGGACAGGCTGATGCCTTGGGCCTGCGCATAATCAAACAGGGTGTGTGGCGGCTGTGGGTCAGCGATGACGGCGGGCCGACCAGGGCGGAGGATGCCGGCTTTTTCCAGCGCGATGGCTTCGCGGGAATGGCCCAGCCAGTCGCGGTGGTCGATGTCGATGCTGGCGATCAGCGCGGCGTCGGCGTCGATGATGTTCACCGCGTCCAGCCGCCCGCCTAGGCCCACTTCCAAAATTTGCACGTCCAGCGCGGCTTGGGCAAACACGTCCAAAGCCGCCAAGGTGCCGAACTCGAAGAAGCTCAGGCTGGTGTCGCCGCGCGCGTGATCCACGCGGGCAAACGCCGCGCACAGCGCGGCGTCGTCCAGGCATTCGCCGTCGATGCGGATGCGCTCGTTGTAGCGCAGCAGATGCGGCGAGGTGTAAGCGCCGACGCGGTAGCCCTCGGCGCGTAAGATGGCGCTCAGCAGCGCGACGCTGGAGCCTTTGCCGTTGGTGCCGCCGACGGTGATCGTGAACGGCGTGGCCGGGCGCGGGCGCATGGCTTGGAACACCTTGCTCACCCGCCCCAGCCCCATGTCGATGGCTTTGGGATGGAGCTGTTCCTGCCAGGCCAGCCACTCGGCCAGGGTGGCGAAACGCATGGGCGGGCGAATGTTAGCCGCCGTCCGCAGAGACTGCGGTATCGGTCGCGGCGGCGGCTTGGCGGTCGTGCATCAGCAAATCCAGCAGGTCGGCGATTTTGTCGCGCATCTCGCGGCGGTCAACAATCATGTCGATGGCGCCATGCTCCAACAGGAATTCGCTGCGCTGGAAACCCTCCGGCAGTTTTTCGCGGACAGTCTGCTCAATCACGCGCGGGCCGGCGAAGCCGATCAACGCGCCCGGTTCGGCGATGTTGATATCGCCGAGCATGGCGAAACTGGCAGACACGCCGCCCATGGTCGGGTCGGTCAACACCGAAATGAACGGCAGGCTGGCATCGGACATACGCGCCAACGCGGCGCTGGTCTTCGCCATTTGAAACAGCGACAGCAGCGACTCCTGCATCCGCGCCCCGCCGCTGGCGGCAAAGCAAATCAGCGGCATGTTTTGCTCCAGGCAAGCCGTCGCCCCGCGCACGAAGCGCTCGCCGACGACCGAACCCATAGACCCGCCCATGAACTCGAAATTGAACGCCGCCGCCACCACCGGCCGGCCTTTCAACAGGCCGCGCAACACGACTATCGCGTCTTTTTCGCCGGTCTGCTTTTGCGCCTGCGCCACGCGGTCTTTGTATTTCTTGCTGTCTTTGAACTTCAGCGGATCGAGCGAGCTTAAATGCTCGCCAATCTCCTGGCGGTTTTCCGCGTCGAGAAACTGGTTAAGCCGCTTGCGCCCTTCGATGCGCATGTGGTGGCTGCACTTCGGGCAGACATCGAGATTCCGCTCGACCTCGGCGCGGTACAAAATCGCCCCGCATTGCTCGCATTTGCTCCACAGCCCTTCGGGGACGACGCTTTTGGTGGAAGCGTCGGTGCGGATTTTTGACAATACTTTTTCGTGGAACCAACTCACCTTGACAGACCCCTCTTTGGTTTCAAGCGTCCAGCGCGTCGCGCATGGCCCGCAGCAATGCGGTGATGGCGTCTAACGCGGCGGCGGTGTCCTCGCCGGCCGCTTCGATTTTGCCAACCAAGGCGCTGCCGACGACTACGCCGTCGCCGAGCTTGCCGATGGCCGCCGCCGTCGCCGCGTCTTTGACGCCAAAGCCCACGCCTATCGGCAGGCCGGTCAATTGGCGAATCTCGGCCAGCTTGCGCTCGACATCGCCCAAATCCAGATGCGAGGCGCCGGTCACGCCTTTCAGCGAGACATAATACAGGTATCCGCGCCCCAACTGCCCCATTTTGCGGATGCGCTCTTCGGTGCTGTTCGGGGCCAGCAGGAAAATCGGGTCTATGCCCGCTTCATCCAACAGGCCGATGAACGCCTCGGATTCCTCCGGCGGCATGTCCACCGTCAACACGCCATCGACGCCGACCTCTTGGGCCTTTTCGACAAACGCCGCATAGCCCATCGCCTCCACCGGATTCAAATAGCCCATCAGCACAATCGGCGTGGTGTCGTTGGTCTGGCGGAATTCGCGCACCAGTTCCAGCGTCTTGCGCAGGCTCATCTTGTGCGCCAAGGCGCGTTCGGAGGCTTTTTGAATCACCGGGCCGTCGGCCATCGGGTCGGAGAACGGCACGCCGAGTTCGATGATATCCACCCCGGCGGCGACCATGGCATGCAAGGCCGGCACGGTGAACGCCGGGTTTGGGTCGCCGGCGGTGATGAACGGAATCAGCGCCTTGCGCCCGGCCTGTTTCAAGTCCGACAGGGTTTGAGTAATACGGCTCACAGAGTAATTCCTTCGCGCGCGGCTATGGTGTTGATGTCTTTGTCGCCCCGGCCGGACAGATTGACCAGGATATTGATGTCTTTGCCCAAAGTCGGTGCCAGTTTCATCGCATAGGCAATGGCGTGGCTGGACTCCAAGGCCGGGATGATGCCTTCCAAACGGGTCAGCGCGTGGAAACCCTCCATCGCCTCGGCGTCGGTGATGCTGACATACTGGGCGCGGCCGGAATCTTTCAGCCAAGCGTGTTCCGGGCCGACGCCGGGATAATCCAGCCCGGCGGAAATCGAATGGGTTTCGATGATCTCGCCGTCGTCGTCTTCCATCAAATAAGTGCGGTTGCCGTGCAACACGCCGGGCCGGCCTGCGCTCAACGGCGCGGAATGGCGGCCGGTCTCGATGCCGTCGCCCGCCGCCTCGACGCCGTGCATCTGCACCGCCTGATCGTCGATGAACGGATAAAACAGCCCGATGGCATTCGAGCCACCGCCGACGCAAGCCACCAGAATATCCGGCAAGCGCCCGGTCAGTTCGGTCATCTGCTGCTTGGACTCGCGGCCAATGACCGCCTGGAAATCGCGCACCATCGCCGGATACGGATGCGGCCCGGCCACCGTGCCGATGATATAAAAGGTGTGGTCCACATTCGTCACCCAATCGCGCATCGCCTCATTCAAAGCGTCTTTCAGCGTCTTCGAGCCAGACTCCACCGGCACCACGCGGGCGCCGAGCAGCTTCATGCGCAACACATTCGGCGCCTGCCGCGCCACGTCCACCGAACCCATGTACACCACGCACTCCAGCCCCAGCCTCGCGGCGACCGTCGCCGTCGCCACGCCATGCTGGCCGGCCCCGGTTTCGGCGATGATGCGCGTCTTGCCCATGCGCTTTGCCAGCAGCGCTTGGCCGACGGTGTTGTTGACCTTGTGCGCCCCGGTGTGGTTAAGGTCTTCGCGTTTCAGGAAAATTTGCGCCCCGCCCAATTCGCGGCTTAAGCGCTCGGCATGGTAGACCGGCGAAGGGCGGCCGACATAATGCTTCAAGTCATAATCCAGCTCCGCCAAAAACGCCGGGTCTTTGATGAAGCGGTGATAGGCATCGGTGAGTTCCCGTATCGG
>JBJSYU010000303.1:0-6217 GCA_046089945.1 Candidatus Methylumidiphilus sp. | reverse complement strand
AAAACCCTAAAACTGTTGTTGTCCCCCCGCCGGTGCGGTGCGTGTCGTTGCGCAAACCCGCCAAGTGATCCGCCGTTATAGGCTCTCTGCGACGCTGCAAAAAAACGCCTTCAGATAGTCGGTCTCCGGTATCGCCGGATGCACCGGATGGTCTGCGGCTTGTCCGCTTTGCGCGATGAAGGCCAGATGGCGGTCGCCGTGGCGGGCGGCAGCGCGCAGAATATCGTGTAAAACCTCACGATGCAAATGGTGGGAGCATGAGGCGGACACCAGCACGCCGCCCGGTTCCAGCAATTGCAGCGCGCCTTGGTTGAGGCGGCGGTAGGCTTCGATGCCGGCTTTCACGTCCTTTTTGCGTTTGATCAGGGCCGGCGGGTCGAGGATGATCAGGCCGTATTTACGCGGCTCCTCGCGCGCCAGCTTCAAAAAGGCGAAGGCGTCGCCGTGTTCGTAGCTGATTTTGTCGGCCACCCCGTTCAGCGCCGCGTTGCTACGGGCCAAGCTCAGTGCCGCCTCGGAGCCGTCCACACAGTCCACCGCCGCCGCGCCCGCCACCGCCGCCTGGATGCCCCAGCCGCCGGCGTAGGAAAACAAGTCCAGCACGGTTTGCCCCTGCGCCAGCGTCGCCGCCAGGGCGCGGTTGCCGCGATGGTCGAAAAACCAGCCGGTCTTTTGCCCGCCCATGACATCGACAAGGAACTTGACGCCGTTTTCCTCGATTTCCACCAGCCCGTCCAACGCGCCATCGGCAATCCGCGTGTAATCCTCCAGTCCTTCCAATTGGCGCAGCGAGGAGGTGTTTTTCAGCACGATGGCGCGCGGCGCGAGCAGCTTGCGCAGCGCGGCGACCGCCATTTCCTGCAGCCGCTCCATGCCGGCGGTGTTGGTCTGCACCGACAGCACATCGCCGAAGCGATCCACCACCAGCCCCGGCAGGCCGTCGCTTTCGCCGTGGACGAGCCGGTAAAACGGACGGGCGAACAGGCGTTGGCGCAGGGCCAGCGCCACCTCGAAGCGGCGGCGGAAGAAATGTTCGGTGATGGCGGCGCGCGGGTCGCGGCTCAGCAGGCGGGCGGCGATCAGCGTGTCCGGGTTGACGTAGGCCACGCCCATGGGCTGGCCCTTGGCGTCTTCGACGTGGGCCAAGTCGCCCGCTTGGAACGCCTTCAACGGCGTCTGGGCGGTGTCCACCTCGTTGCTGAAAATCCACAGGTGTCCGGCGCGCAGGCGCTTGTCTTCGTTTTTGGCCAGGCGGAGTGGGTTCATGGTTGTCACGGTTGTCGTTGTGTGTCCGTAAAGGTTGCGGGCAAGGTGGGTTCAGCAGCCTAGTAATGCGGCGGCTTTTCGTCCAAAGGCGGGCTGGCCGGGGCTTGCGCCTCGGCCAACTGTTTCAGGCGCTCGGCCAGCCGCCGCACCTGCGCCTCAAGCTGGTCGATTTGCTTTTGCTGGCGGCAGACCACGTCGTTGAGCGCCTGCAGGGTGTCTTCTTGGAAGGCCAGCTTGGTTTCGATGTCGATCAGGCGATCCACGGCCTCAAGCGCCCGCCGCCCGCAGCGCGTCTTCCATCTTGCCGTGGATGCCGCCAAAGCTGCCGTTGCTCATGAACACCAGATGGTCGCCGGGGCGGGCTTCCGCCGCCAGCCGATTGATGATGCCGTCCAGCGTGTCGAAGATTTCGATGCCCTCGGCATAGCGGACTTCCCAGTGCTGTTCGGGCGGCTGGTAGATGAGGGCGAGGTCGGCGGCTTGCAGCGAGCCGGCCAGGGTGTCGCCGTGGACGCCTAGCTTCATGGTGTTGGAGCGCGGCTCCAGCACGGCGATGATGCGCGCCGCGCCGACGCTTGCCCGCAAGCCTTCCAGCGTGGTCGCTATCGCGGTGGGGTGGTGGGCGAAGTCGTCGTACAGGGTCACGCCGTTGACGCAGGCGCGGATTTCCATGCGGCGCTTGACGTTCTTGAAGCTGCACAAGGCGGCGATGGCTTTTTCCGGCTCCACCCCGGCGTGGCAGGCGGCGGCGACGGCGGCGAGGGCGTTGCGGACATTGTGGATGCCGGTCAGCTCCCAACTGACCGTGCCGCGCAGGCCGCCGCCCTTGCAGACCTCGAACACCGCCCCGTCGGGGCGGTTCAGCCGCGCCTGCCAGTAGGAGTTGGCCTCGCCTTTCAATGATGTGGTCTCGACGCGGGTCCAGCAGCCCATGCGCAGGGTCTCGGCGAGGTTGTCGTCGTTGACCGGGGCGATAATCAGGCCGTTGCCGGGGACGGTGCGGACGAAATGGTGGAATTGCCGCTGGATCGCCGACAAATCGGGGAAGATGTCGGCGTGGTCGTATTCCAGGTTGTTGAGGATGGCGGTGCGCGGCAGGTAGTGCAGGAATTTCGAGCGCTTGTCGAAGAACGCGGTGTCGTACTCGTCGGCCTCGATGACGAAATACGGCGCCTGCCCCAGGCGCGCGGAGACGCCGAAGTTCAGCGGAATGCCGCCGATCAGAAAGCCCGGCTGCACGCCGGAGCATTCCAGAATCCACGCCAGCATGCTGGTGGTCGTGGTCTTGCCGTGGGTGCCCGCGACCGCCAGCACCCAGCGCTCCTTCAGCACCGCCTCGTACAGCCAGCGCGGCCCAGAGGTGTAGGGCAAGCCTTGGTTCAGCACCGCCTCCACCTCCGGGTTGCCGCGCGACAGCGCGTTGCCGATCACCACCAGGTCGGGGCGCGGGTCGAGGTTGGCGGCGTCATAGCCCTGGTGCAGCACGATGCCCTGCTGCTCCAGTTGCGTGCTCATCGGCGGGTAGACGTTGTGGTCGGAGCCGGTGACCTTATGCCCCAATTCCCGCGCCATCAGCGCCAGCCCGCCCATGAAAGTGCCGCAAATTCCCAAAATGTGTATATGCACGTTGTTCTGCCCTTATAGCTCTTTTAGATTTTATGGAAAACCCCAAATTGGGATTAAACTATCCGCCGACCCCCATCCGACTTGCCTTATCCGAAACATGAACAAGAAGCACCAGATCGACATCGACGCCGCCGCCAACTACATGGAATCCCAGTCTTTGCCCGCGACCGGCCGTTATGTGTTCGCCTACACCATCACCATCCGCAACAGCGGCCCCGTCCCGGCCAAGCTGCTCGGCCGCCACTGGGTCATCACCGACGCCAACGGCAAGACCCAGGAGGTGCGCGGCGAGGGCGTGGTCGGCGAGCAGCCGAGGCTGAACCCCGGCGAATATTTCCGCTACACCAGCGCGGCGATGATCGAAACTCCGGTGGGCGTGATGCGCGGCGAGTATCAGTGGGTGTCCGACGAGGGCGACGCCTTCGAGGCGGACATCCCCCCTTTCACCCTCGCCATCCCGCGCGTGTTGCATTAGGCCGGCCATGGCCGACTATGCCATCGGCGATGTGCAAGGCTGCTTCGGCGAACTGTGCCGGCTGCTGGACGCCATCGCCTTCGACCCCGCCCGCGACCGGCTGTGCTTTGTCGGCGACTTGGTCAACCGTGGGCCGCGTTCGCTGGAAACTCTGCGTTTCATCAAAAACCTGGGGGATTCGGCGCTGACGGTGCTGGGCAACCACGATTTGCACCTGTTGGCGGTGGCTTATGGCGCCTCCAAAACGAAACACCGCGACACGTTTGGCGACATTTTAAGCGCTTGCGACCGCTTTGATCTGTTGGATTGGCTGCGTAGCCGGCCTTTGTTACAGTCAGTGGGGGAATTCTACCTGATTCACGCCGGTCTGCCGCCGCAATGGGATCTTCCGGAAGCCGCTGGCCATGCGCGGGAGGTGGAAACGGTGCTGGCCGGGGCGGCGGCAGGCGAGTTTTTTGCACACATGTACGGCGACGCCCCGGCGCAATGGTCGGAGGGCTTGGAAGGCTGGCCGCGGCTGCGCTTCATCACCAACTGCTTCACGCGGCTGCGCTATTGCGACGCGGCCGGCGTGTTGGACATGCACGACAAGCGCGGCCCCGGCGCGCAGGCGGCGCATCTGCTGCCGTGGTTCCAAGTGCCGGGCCGGGCCAGCGCCGGCGCCCGGATCATCTTCGGGCATTGGTCCACGCTCGGCTTCCGCGATGAAAACGGTTGCCTGTGCCTGGACACCGGCTGCCTGTGGGGCGGCGAGCTGACCGCCGTGCGGCTGGACGACGGTCGGCGTTTTAGCGTCGCTTGCCTGACCGGCGGCCATCAGCAGCCCGGCGACTGAATCCGCGTTCCCTGTTTCTTTAAAAGCGGCCCGCCTTAAGGCGCGGGCCGCTGCCCAATTGTTAAGCCACCCAAAATAAACCATGACCGGACACCTATCACCCGCCCCGCTGGAACACAGCGTCCGCCTGCTCTATCCGTTCTGGATGGCGGCCGGCCCGCTCGACAAGGCTGTCGAATCCCTATGCCAATTGCGCCATCCCGGCCAGCAGCAAACGCCGAAGAAGACTTGGCGCGCCGATTTGAAAATCCCCGAACTTTACCAGCAGGACGTCTTGCCGTTGGTGGCGCAGGTGATGTTTGGCTTCCGCCAAGGCGCCAATCGCTATCTGCGTATCGACCCGGACACCTTGGGCTGCTGGTTCCCCTCCGATGGGCAGATGGCACCCGCGCAGGCCGAAGGTGGCGAGAAACTCCCGCACTATCCCGTCAAGCCGGTCGGCGAAGGCATCGAGCTGTTCCTGTCGCCGCTGGGCGTGGGTCTGCTGTCATTGAGCTTTGCGGCCGAGCCGGGCGAGTCCACGGGCCTGCCAGCCCTCAACCATCGGTTGTCGCAACTGCGCGGGCCGGGTGCCCACTGCTATGGCGTCCCTGCGGGCGACGCCCCCTCGCCTGCGCCGGATGCGGCCTTCGGCGAACGCCTCGGCGCCCGTGGCGGGGCGTTTTTTCTGAACGAGTTGGTGGACTTTTTGCTGGCGCCGCTGAAACCCAACGCCATTGGCCTGCCTGAGCCGCAACAGGGGTTTTCCGTGTACAGCGTGACCTGCTTCGATAGCCAGGCGCGGTTCGGCGATTATGAGGAGCTGGCCCGGCTGCACCCCCTCATGGCCGCGCTGGCCCATGTCGATGGCGGCATCCAGCCCGGCGCCGGGCTTAGCCTGCCGCAGCGTGTCCTCAGTGCCTCGCATTGGGCGGCGGTCGGCGGCCTAGGCGCGGCGCATCTGCTTGCCGAGCAAGACCCGCCCGCCCCGCCGCACGCGGCGCACAGCCTGCGCACCTATTTTGTGCCGTACCTGTGCGCGATGATGCAAAGGTTGAACTTGCAGCGCCTGCTCTGGGACATCGACCAGGCGATCCTGGAGACTGACGGCGAGTTGAAGGAGCAGCAAAAGCGTTTGCGCAAGCTGCACCAGGACATGCTGCGCTTTAGTGTGCAAGGCTGTTTCACCGAAATCAGCAGCCGCGAAGCCCACAACCAATACTACGAACTGGCCTTGGAAGGCTTGCGGGTCAATCCGACGCTGCGGCGGGTGCAGCGCGTGCTGAACGACATGGAGTCTGCCGCGACCACGGCGTTCCAGCAGGAATCCAACGGCGACACGCAAAGCTTGGCGCGTGACGCGGGCGCAAGCGCTGCGCTGCTGGCCGCTTTGCGGCACAAGCTGGAATGGCTGGAAGTGCTTTTTGTCTCCTATTTCGCCGCCGCCCTTGCGCATTACGTCGGCTTTGGCCTGTTTGCCGAGGCTTATGCGCAGTGGAGCGTGGTGGCCGCGCCGGTTCTGTCTGGCCTGCTGGCTTTGCTGTTCATCCAGCCCTATCTGCGCCACGACGCTGTCCCGCCGACGGATCAGCCCAAAAAGAGTTCGTGGCTGTTCTTGGGGCTGCTGGCGCTGGGCTTCGCCGTTTGGGTGGGAATTGGCCACTGGTTTTTTCCGTCGGACGGGCAACACGCCATGGACGGCCAAAGCGCAGGGTGCGCAGGCCATGGCGGTTGCGGCGGGCCTTCTGCGGCAGGAACCATTTAGCCCGTCGCCGCGCGAATTCCCGCAGGGCGGCGGCTAAGCCTGCGGCAGCAGGCCACGCATCGGCACACCTTGGCGCGGCGAGGCCATCATGTCGGCGACGGTGTCGCGCCAGCGCGCGTAATGCGCGGTCTGCTTGTGCGCGGCGGCGTCTTCGGCGGATGCATAGGCTTCATAGAGGATGAAGCGGGTGGGGTCTTGCGGGTCTTGCAGCACGTCGAAACGGCGGTTGCCCGGCTCTTGGATGGACGCCTCGTGGTTGGCGCGGGTGGCG
>JBJSYU010000302.1:0-4942 GCA_046089945.1 Candidatus Methylumidiphilus sp. | reverse complement strand
GGTGGGGGGGCTTGGTCTTTCCGCGCCCACGCCCACAGCGCCGTTGGCACATTGTGGCCGGTCAACGACCGCGCGGCGCGGGATGTGATGACGGCGTTTTACCGCGCCCTGGCCGGCGGCGCCGGCAAGGCGCAAGCTTTGCGTTCGGCGCAGTTGCAAACGCTGCGCGACAATAATTTGAGCCATCCAGGCTATTGGTCGGCATTTGTGTTAGTGGGAGATTGGCAATGAAAGCGGTGTTTATGGTGTTGTGGCTGGCCGTCTTCGAGGCATGGGGTCAAGAAGGCTGGCTGTTGGACGCGGAGGAGGCGGCGCCATACCAAGTGGACGCCGCCAACCCCGGCTTCGACCTGTCGCCGACCCGCGCCAGCCTGCGGCCCGGCCCGGAGATTCAAGTGCTGTCGCCGACGCTGCGCGAAGACGCCGCCGGCGATGTTCGGCTGGAGACCGGCGAGGAAGTGCGGCTGGAGGTCAAATTCGCCAAACTGACCCCGGCCAGCGCCGAGGTGGACATGCGCAGCTTCGCCGCCGTCATGCGCAAAGGCGGCGACTGGGTGCCGATCACCGAGCGGCTGAAAGGCTATCTGCGCGTGTCCGAGCAGCGCCTAGACGCCCCGCGCCTGCGTGTGCCGCCCGGCACTTACGCGCTAAAACTAAAAATTAAAGACACCCAAGGCAACGGCAGCGAAAGCGGCTTTTGGCTGGTGGTGCGTGATTGACGGTCGGCTTTAAGTCTCAGGACGGCTGCACACCTTTCAATTGCAAGATATGGTTTGAAAGCGAGCGTAGGAGCGGCCTTTAGGCCGCGATTTTCGCGGGCTAAAGCCCGCTCCTACAAACCGTTTGGCAAGCCGACAGGCGACAAAGGCCGGAATGACGGAGATATTTTCAGCATGGGCCGAACCCGTCTTGCTGATTTCAGAAAAACCCTAGTGACCCTGCCGTGGAGCGGCCTTTTATGAACCATAAACTCTTGTGCTGGCTGCTGGCCGGCTGGCCGCTTTGGGCGGGCGCGGAGGCGTTGACCGACGGCAGCGTGGGGCCAGTGCAAAGCCTCAGCGGCCAGTTCACCGTGCCGCAAGCTTTAGGCGCTTTGCGGGGCGCAAACCTGTTCCACAGCTTCCAAACCTTCAACATCAACAGCGGCGAAAGCGCCACCTTCACCGGCGACAACGGCATCCAAAACGTCATCAGCCGCGTCACCGGCCCCGGCATTACGACGATCAACGGGCCGCTCATTTCCAAAGTCGGTCAAGCCGATTTTTATTTCATCAACCCCAACGGCGTGACTTTCCGCTCCGGGGCGTCCATCGACGTGCCGGCCGCGTTCAAGGTCAGCACCGCCAGCGAACTGCGCTTCCCCGGCGGCGTGGCGTTCAGCGCGGCCAACCCGCAGGGCAGCGGCCTCAGCGCCGAACGCCCGGAATCCTTCGGCTTCTTGGGCAACCAAAGCGGCCAAATCACAGCGCGGCTGGCGAACATGCAGGCCAAGCCCGGCGCAGCGGTGGAACTGGTCGGCCGTTCGGTATCCTTGGATTCTGCGGTGATTGTCGCCGAAGGCGGCAGTGTGCGCCTGGAAGGCGTAGGCGCAGGGAACCACAGCGCCTCGGTTGCGGTGCCATCGGCTTCCGCAAAGGGCGCGGTGGACATCGAAGCCAGCATTGTGGACGTGTCTGGCGATGGCGGCGGCCGACTGGCGTTACAGGGCAGACAGGTGGCGATTGTCGGCAGCGGCTTGTATGCCGACAATCTAGGCGATGCCGATGCAGGCACGGGCATCAGTGTCCGGGCGGACAGCTTGTCTGTGGGCAATGGCAGCGAAGTTTATGCCAGGGCCGGCGCCGACGGCCGGGCTGGCGGCATCATCTTGGATATCGCCGGAACGGCCGACGTGGACGGCGGATCTCACATTGCCTCGCAGACTTTCGGGCGCGGCGCGGCCGGTGACATCACCGGCCATTTTGGCACCCTGTCAATGCGCAACCTCAGCATCATCAGCGCCGCCACGCGCGGACAAGGCCATGCGGGCGCGGTCAATATCACCACCGGCCACATCCGCCTGTCTGCGTCCCAAATTGATGCCGACAGCTACGCGAACGCGACAGGCGACGCCGGGCCGGTCACATTGAATAGCGGCAGAATCGAGGCCACCGGCAGCTTCATCAGCGCCAGGACTTCAGGCGACGGGCGAGGCGGCGAGCTGCGCGTAACAGCCAAAGACATAGTGCTAGACCATTCCAAAATCCAATCCACGGCGCAAAGCGCCGAACCCGGCGCGACCCTAGGCGGCGGCGGCAACGTCCATGTCGAGGCCACACACGCGCTGACCATGCGCGCCGGAAAAATTGTCTCTTGGTCGGAAGGGGCCGGCGACGCCGGCAATATTGACGTCAGGGCCGGCAGCGCCCACTTGGACGAGGCGTCATCGGTTGACGCCCACAGCGACGGGCCAGGCAACGCCGGCGCGATCTCCGTGGCGGTGACTGACGGCCTGTATTTGGGGCGCGGCTCGGATATCGTCAGCAACAGCTATCTGAGCGGCAACGCCGGCGATATTGTAGTGCGCGCCGGTCGGTTGGAGATTGACGGGCAAGGCATGGTGGACGGCCAAGGGGAACCTTTGGTTACGGGCATCCGCAGCGCCGCCAGCGGTCGCCATGGCGCGGCGGGCAACATTGGCGTCAATGTCAAAGGCGATATCGCGATGCGCGATGGCAGCATTGCCTCCAGCAGCTCCGGTGACGGCGCGGCGGGCGGCATCGACATCCGTGCGGCGAACCTGCAAATGTCACAGCATTCGGAGATCCTCGCCGACAGCGCGGCTTCCGGCGGCACCGGCGAAGTCAGGCTTACCGCCGCAGGCATGGCCTTGGACACCGGCAGCGTGATTTCCTCAAGCGCCAGGGCCGCCAGCCGCCCCGGGTCGATCCGCATCGACGCCGACACATTGCGCTTGGACAATGGCGCGGAAATCGACACGACCGCTTATGGCAAAGCGGGGCAGGCCGGCAGCATAGATGTTACGGCGAAAACGCGGCTGGACATCGGCCGCCAATCTTCCATCCATGCGGACAATTTTGGCGCCAGCCAAGGCGGCGCCATCCACATCGCCACCGGCACGCTCCATTTGCACGACAGGGCATCGCTGCATACGATTGCGGCAGCAGGCGCCGCCGGCCAAGCCGGCGACATCAGCGTCCAGGCCGACACGATCCGCCTGACTGGGGATTCTTACATCAGCAGCGAAAACCAGCGCGGCGCCAGCGGCGACGCCGGCAACATCACCCTTGCGGCCAGCGATGCGCTGGAACTGGACAACAGCCAAATTTCCTCAGGCACATCAGGGGCCGGGCGCGGCGGCACTGTGGCGGTTAGCGCCGACGCGATAAGCCTGCAAAACCATTCCCAAATCAGCACGGCCGCCACGAAAGGTTCGTCAGGCCCGGCTGGCGACGTCAGCGTCACGGCGGCCGACCTGCTGGATATCGGCCACGATGCCTACATCACCTCAGACACCTATGGCGCAGGCCGGGGCGGTTCAGTCCAAGTCAACGCGGGTCGTTTGCGCCTGCACGACAATGGCTCCATACAAACTATTGCTTTGACGGACTCCGGTGCCAGCGCAGGCAACATCGATATCAATGTGTCGGGGGACATGGCGCTGTCGCGGCTCGGCAAGGTCGATTCCAGCGCTGTGGCCGCCAGCAATGCCGGCGGTGTCCGCGTCCATGCCGGGCAGTTAAGCCTGGACACGATATCGGGCATCGGCACCACCGCTGTGGACGGCGATGGCGGCGACATCCACATCCGCACCGATGCGGGACTAAGCGCCAAGGATTCATTTATTCTCGCCTTCGCCAAAGGCCATGGCGCGGGCCGAGGCGGCAGCATTCTGCTCAATGTGGGGGGTGATTTGGCAATCAATGGCGGGGGCATCAGCGCCGAAACGGTGGGCAGCGGCGACGCCGGGCGCATCGACATCAGCGCCGCAAACATGGCGTTGGACAACGGGGCGCTGATTTCGACAGGCATACTCGGCTCAGGCCGTGGCGGCGGGTTAAGCATTGAGGCCCATGCCATCCGCCTAGACCATCGCGCCTCTATCCAAAGCACGGCGGCAGCCGGTTCCAGCGGCGACGCCGGGGCGGTGGCCGTCACTGCCCATGCCGGTTTGGCGCTAGACAATGGCGGCACGATTGAGGCGGACACCTTCGGCGCAGGCCATGCCGGGGCGGTCACCGTCAGCGCCGATGCCATCAGCCTCGACCACGCCGCGCAGATCCGCACTGCCACGCAGCGCGGCGCGACGGGTTCGGCCGGCAATGTGCAGGTCACGGCGCAGCAGGGCTTGGCCTTGGCGACGGGCAGCCAGATCAGTTCCAGCGCCGAAGGCAGCGGCGACGCCGGCAGCGTCAATGTGCAATCCGGCAACCTGCTGCTGGTCGATTCCGCCATCGCCACCGCCGCCCAAGACGGCGACGGCGGGCCGATCAACATTCAGGGCGGGCAATGGCTGTGGCTGAAAGATTCACAAATCACCACATCCGTCTTGGGGCAGACCAACGGCAACGGCGGCGACATCACGCTGGCCGGCGGCTATCTGGTCATGCAGACCGGCTTCATCCAAGCCAACACCGCCGCGCCTAGGGCGACCGGCGGCAACATCCATCTGCGCGTGGACGGGTTGATTCCCAGCGGCGGCAGTTTGTTGTTGGGCGGCGATGAGATTGTGGAATCTGCGCGGGGGCAGTTTGGCCGCAACATCATCCAAGCCGCCGCGCCCAACGGCATCGGCGGCATTCTGGATTTGGGCGGGCTGCAATTGGATTTGAACAGCGCCATCAGCAAACTGCACACCGCACCGCTGGACGTGTCGTCGCTGCTGCCGGACTACTGCCGGCTGGGCGTCGGCAGTTCCTTCACCCGCGCCGGGCGCGGTGGC
>JBJSYU010000301.1:0-4744 GCA_046089945.1 Candidatus Methylumidiphilus sp. | reverse complement strand
AGACGCACTGTACAAAAAGCGCATCGCCTATGCCTCGGCGGAAGCCGTGCAGTTTGCCGACGAGAGCATGGAGGCGCTGAGTTACTATGCCATCCAAGCATCCACCGATTTGGCCGAAGAGCGCGGTTGTTATTCCACGTTTGCCGGTTCGCTGTGGGCTAGGGGTATTCTGCCGATTGACTCGATTGAATTGCTGGAAGAAGGGCGCGGCGGCTATTTGCAGCAAGACCGCACCCATACCCTGGATTGGGACAGCCTGCGCGAGCGCGTCAAAACCGTCGGCATGCGCAACAGCAATACCATGGCGATAGCGCCGACCGCGACGATTTCCAATATCGTCGGCGTGTCGCAGTCCATCGAGCCGACTTACCAAAACCTGTTCGTCAAATCCAATCTGTCGGGCGAATTCACCGTCGTCAACCCGTTTTTGGTCAACGATCTGAAAGCCCGCGATTTGTGGGACGCGGTGATGATTAACGACCTGAAATACTACGACGGCAGCGTCCAGCCGATTGAGCGCATACCCGACGATTTGAAGGCGTTATACGCCACCGCGTTTGAAGTCGATCCGCGCTGGTTGGTCGAAGCCGCCTCGCGCCGCCAGAAATGGATAGACCAAGGCCAGTCGCTCAACCTCTACCTGTCCGAGCCAAACGGCAAAAAGCTCGACAGCCTTTACAAACTCGCTTGGCTGCGTGGCCTGAAAACCACTTATTACCTGCGCTCAATGGGTGCCACCCATGTCGAAAAAAGCACCCTAGCCGACGGCAAACTGAACAAAGTGCAAGCCGACCCGATTGAAGAGCTAACCCCGGCCAAACTCTGTTCGATTGACAATCCTGATTGTGAGGCTTGTCAATAAGCTAGGCATAACCATCGCGGCGGAACTGTGTATCGGTTTTGCCGCGATGGTTTATGTTTTTTGTTTAAGTTTGCAGGACGCGATGCTGTTCAATATCGGGCAGATTGTGAAGGCGTATTATCCGTCGCAAGACAAATTATAAAACGCCGTCAACTGAACATCAGGCAAGCGGTCGGCTAGGCGTCGGCGGGCCGCAATTCGTCCAAGGGCCAGCGCGGCCGGGCTTGGATGATCGGCGCTTCGCGCTGCCCGGCCAGCAGGCGTTGGCAGCCGGCGTAGGCGATCATCGCGCCGGTGTCGGTGCAAAACTCCAGCCTTGGGAAATACACTTCGCAGCCGTCCTGTTGCGCCATCTGGCCTAGCCGCTCGCGCATCAGCCGGTTGGCGCTGACGCCGCCGGCCACGACGAGGCGGCGCAAGCCGCAGTGTTGCAGGGCGCGGCGGCATTTGATGATAAGCGTGTCCACGACCGCCTGTTGGAACGCGCAGGCCACGTCGGCCTTGTCTTGCGTCTCGCCGGCCGTCGCCGCCAGCGTGGTGAGGGTGTGGGTTTTCAGGCCGCTGAAGCTGAATTCCAGCCCCGGCCGGTCGGTCATCGGGCGTGGAAATTGGAAGCGGCCGGGTGTGCCGCTTTCCGCCAACTTCGCCAAGGCCGGCCCGCCGGGATAGCCTAGGCCGAGCATTTTCGCGGTTTTGTCGAAGGCTTCGCCGGCGGCGTCGTCCAGCGATTCGCCCAAGGTTTCGTAGCGGCCGATGCCTTCAACGCGCACCAGTTGCGTGTGGCCGCCGGACACCAGCAGCGCGACAAACGGGAAGGGCGGCGGGTTTGGCTCCAGCAGCGGGGCAAGCAGATGGCCTTCCATGTGATGCACGGCCACCGCCGGCACGCCCCAGGCCCAGGCCAAGCTGCGGGCGACCGAGGCGCCAACCAACAAGGCGCCGATCAAGCCCGGCCCGGCGGTGTAGGCGACGCCGCCGATGTCGGCGGGGGCCACGCCGGCGTCGCGCAGCACTTGCCGGATCAGCGGCACGAGTTTGCGCACATGGTCGCGGGAGGCCAATTCCGGCACGACGCCGCCGTATTCGGCGTGGATTTTGATCTGGCTGAACAGGGCGTGGGCAAGCAGGCCGCGCTGCGCGTGGTAGACGGCGACGCCGGTTTCGTCGCAAGAAGTTTCAATGCCGAGTACGTTCATGGCTGGAAAGGCTTTGGTTTTGGGCAAATTGGCGAGTATAATCCGCCGTCTATTTAACCGGGTAGCCCGTTGTCGGGCATTCACTTTTATTTTGTTTCAAATCAGGAAGCTACATGCCGTCCATTAGACTTAGAGAGAATGAGCCTTTCGAAATCGCCATCCGCCGCTTCAAGCGCGCATGCGAAAAAGCCGGAGTCCTGTCCGAAGTCCGCCGCCGCGAGTTTTATGAGAAGCCCACGGAAGAGCGCAAGCGCAAAGCCGCCGCAGCGGTCAAGCGCCATCTGAAAAAGCTGTCCCGCGAGCGCTTCGCCCTGCAGAACCTCCGCAAAGGCCGTCCCCAAGTCTGATTGTCCGTCAACGATTCCAAGCCCCCTATGACCACAGCAACGCTGAAACAGCGCATCCAAGAAGACATGAAGAACGCCATGAAGGCGGGCCAAAAAGACCGGCTGGGCGTGATCCGGCTGATCTTGGCGGCGATCAAGCAGCGCGAAGTGGACGAGCGCATCGTGTTGGATGACGAGCAGGTCGTCGTGGTGCTGGACAAGATGCAAAAGCAGCGGCGCGACTCGATCAGCCAGTACACGGCGGCCGGCCGCATCGACTTGGCCGACGTGGAAAGCTACGAGACCACGGTCATCCAAGACTATTTGCCGCAGGCGCTCAGCGACGAGGAAGTCGCCGCGCTGATTGAGGACGCCATCGCCGAAACCGGCGCGGCGGGCATTGCCGGCATGGGCAAGGTCATGGCGGTGCTAAAGCCAAAAATGCAAGGCCGGGCGGACATGGCGGCGGTCAGCGCCCGCATCAAAGCCCGGCTGGCCTAGCGCCTCGCCGGATCGCAGCGGACAGACGGGTTTAAAGCCCGTCTCCCCGAAGCACACATGGCCGGCAAAATCCCCCGCGAATTCATCGACGAACTGATCGCCCGCGTCGATCTGGTTGACCTCATCCACGACCGCGTCCCGCTGAAAAAAACCGGGGCGAACTATTCCGCCCTCTGCCCGTTCCACAGCGAAAAATCCCCCAGTTTCAGCGTCAACCGCGACAAGCAGTTCTACCATTGCTTTGGCTGCGGGGCCAGCGGCAACGCCATCAGCTTTCTAATGGACTACGAGCGGCAGAGCTTTGTCGAGGCGGTGGAGACGCTGGCCGAAACCTTGGGCCTGCCCATCCCGCGCGAGGCTTACCAGTCCGAGCGGCGCGAGCAGGAAACCAGCATCCTGCCGCTGTACGAGGTGCAGGCGCAGGCGGCGGAATTTTACGCCAGCCAGTTGCGGCAACACCCGGAGGCCGAACGCGCCCGCGACTACCTGGCCGGGCGCGGCCTCAGCGCGGAGATCATCGAGCGTTTTCAGCTAGGCTACGCGCTGCCCGGCTGGCGCAATCTGCCGGAGTCCTTGGGTGGCGAGCGCCTGCTGGCCTCCGGCTTGGCGATAGCCAACGACGGCGGCGGCTTTTACGACCGCTTCCGCGACCGCGTGATGTTCCCGATCCGCGACCGGCGCGGGCGTGTCATCGGCTTTGGCGGGCGGGTCATGGGCGACGAAAAGCCCAAATATCTGAACTCGCCAGAAACCCCCACCTTCAAAAAAAGCCGCGAAGTCTACGGCCTGCACGAACTGCTCAGCCTGCGGCAAAAGCCAGAGCGCATCGTCGTCGTCGAAGGCTATATGGACGTCATCGCGCTGGCGCAAAACGCCATCCCCTACGCCGTCGCCACCCTAGGCACCGCCACCTCCGCCGACCACGCCGGCCTGCTGTTCCGCTACGCCAAAGAACTGGTGTTCTGCTTTGACGGCGACGCGGCCGGGCGCAACGCCGCCTGGAAAGCGCTGGAAGCCAGCCTGCCGGCTTTGCGCGAAGGCCGGGCCATCCGCTTTTTGATGCTGCCACAAGGGCATGACCCGGACAGCCTGGTGCGCGAAGAAGGCCCGGATCATTTCGAGTTTCGGCTGGAAGCCGCCCAGCCCCTGTCCGATTACCTGTTCCAACACCTGTCGGAAAACCTGGACTTGGCGACGATAGAAGGCCGATCTGCTTTGTTTCAAAGCGCCAACCCGCTGATTGGCAAACTGCCGCCCGGCGTGTTCCGCGAGATGATGCAGGAACAGCTTAAGAAACTCGCCGGACACAGCAAAGCCGCTCCGCGCAGCGCCGACCGGCCCCGCCCGGCGCAGCGCGCGGCGGGCCGCGTCCGCCCATCGTTGTTGCGCTTCATCCTGGCGTTGCTGATCCAAAACCCCGGCCTGTACCGGGAAGTTGATGGCGATGTCCGCCGGGCCTTGGAGCAAGACGCCAAAGCCGGCCCCTTGGCCCGCAAGCTGTTCGCGCTGTTCGACGGCAAGCCCGACATCAGCCTAGGCGGCATTCTGGAACGCTTCCGCGACGAGGAAGAAGGCGCGGCGGTGCTGGCGCTCAGCGCCTGGGAAAGCCTGCTGTCGCTGGAAGGCGCGGCGGCCGAATTCCAAGACGCGCTGAAACAATTCCTCAACCAAAGCCGCCAACAGCGCCTTGAAGTGCTGCTCGAAAAAGCCGCCCGCAGCAGCCTGGATCAAGACGAGCGCGACGAAATGCGCCGCCTGCTCAGCACAAAATAGTAGCGCCGGCATCCCTGCCGGCCATCGACGTAGCGTCGGCATCCCTGCCGGCGATTGGCGCATTTCCAAATTTTGGCCGGCAGGGA
>JBJSYU010000300.1:0-3904 GCA_046089945.1 Candidatus Methylumidiphilus sp. | reverse complement strand
TTGCAATCTCATCGCCCACCAGCGCCCGAAACTCTGGCGCTACGGTTGGCTTCCAATTGGTAGCTAAATTGTCAGTGAGTGCGCTCCACATTGCGCGTGTGTAACGCTGCGCCTCTAGCTTCTGCGCCACATCGCCCAGCTTGTTATTAATTGGCACTAGCGTATCTTTGAGGATTGGCACATTCGCCAACGCGCTCTTGCCGCCCAACTCTGCCGCCAACCCCGCCTGCGTCTTGGCCCCTTCCATCATGCGCTTGGTGGTTACGCCTAGCTGGTCTAGCTCGCGTGTCACCGTGCCCATGTTCTCAAACATTCTCAGCCCGTCAATGCTGGCCGTCATCGTATCGCTGGCAAAGTTGCGGATGATATAACCCGGTGTCTTGAGATAAAACTCAGACATTAACCCTTTCACCTGCCCCGCCAATTTAAAAATGCCTGTGGCCTCAGCCCCCGCGCCCGGTATCGCCGCCTTAGCCGCCGCCTCTAACGCCTGCCCCGCCGCATCAAAATAGCGTGCCGTATCCAGCGCCCCATCTGCCCGCGTAAACTCAGGGATTAACTCAGTTAATTTGCCTAACGCCCCCTGTATCGCGGGTCGCCCCATCTCTGCCGCCAAACTCACTGGCCCATTGCCCATCAGCGTTACCAATTGGGCTGGGTCATGCGCCAATTGCTCAAGCATCTTGGCCGCGTCGCCTGCGTTCTCGGCATTCATCAGCACTTCACCCACCTGTTTCCACGCCTGCCCCGTCATCAGGTGTGCCTGTGTGTTTGGCGTAAACCCAAAGAACGTTTCGCCCTTTTTAATCGCCTGCTCCATTGCCTCGCCGACTTGCCCCAATAGCCCGCTGCGCTCACTTAACGCCGCCGCCTTATTCTCTGCCCCCACCACCCACTCAGGCAACCCCACCCGCGCCGCCTTCAGTTCGTCCACCATTGTGGTATCAAATACCTTGGTTGCCATCTCCGCTGCCCGATCTGCGCCAATGCCCTTGGCCACCAATCGCCCCGTGACCATGTTCATCAACGCATCCGCCCCGGGTAAATTCATTGGGTCAATCAACGCCTGCCCCGCCATTTCTAGAATAGCATCAGCGCTGCCATTAATCCGCCCCGTTGCGTTCACCAATCGCCCCGCCTCATCGCGTGCCGCCTTGGCCTCGGCCATCACCCGCGCCTCAGCCCAACCCGCTTGCCGCCCCTGCAATATCGTCGCCCGCTCTACCGCGTTTAGGTGCTCGCTCACCTGTCGTTGCCATAACGCCTTCTCATCTTCAAACGCCCCCCGCGTTGGGGCTTCTGCCCCGTGCATGGCTACTTCTGGCGTTTCGCCCAACAGTATGCGCTGTGCTGCCTTGTTCATCCGCTCTGGCCCGCTATACGCAATCTGCTGCACCTGATACGCCGCCCATGTGGCTGGGTCATCCCCGTTGTTTAAAGGCTTGCTCCAAAACCCCGCCTCTGCCACGTGTGGGCTAACATAGCCTAGCTCGCTCTGCACCCGCTGGGCATAGCCTTGCGTCTGTGTATCAACACTCGGCGCTGTGCGCCTCACGTTTACATAGTCGCCAATGTTGCTTGGGCTGCCGTCTGCGTTTGTGCCTGCGTAGCCTTCCGCCACACCAATCACCCGCTCTGCCCCTTTTGCCAAGGCGCTAAACGGCTCGGCAATTACCTCAGTTAACACCTTGCCTTTATCATCTAACGAGGTATACGGGTTTAAAAACGTGCGGGCTGTTTCTCCTAGCAGCGTATCAGGCGCTGGCAAATATGGGGTGATCGCCTCACCCCCTGCTTTAATTGCCTCATTCACCCCCAACGCATCCCGCACCGCCGCCCCCGCCGCATCCGCAAATTTATACGGTGATACTGCCTGCCCAATCGCTGCCCCCAATATTGGCCCGGGTGCTGCAATCGTCGCCGCCAGTTTTGCCGCCGCGCCCCAATCACTGCCATAATTCCCCGGGTTCGGGTCATTCCATGGATCATTGCTTTGCGCCCAATCGGGTGTTGGCACTGGCGCTGTCGGCCTAATCGCATCGGGTGTGCCTGCATACGGGTCACGCGCATCACGTGGCACATCTGACACCCGTCGCCAAGGGTCTGCCTGCGCTCCAAATGGGTCGCGTGTGGGTCTGCTTCGATCTTGTGGGGCCTGTGCTATGGCCTGCCCTAATGCCGCCCCTAAGATTGGAGCAGGGGCCGCAAGCGTTGCCAACCCTGTGCCTATCGCCCCCCAATTGCTGCTATAGTTCCCCGGGTTCGGGTCATTCCATGGGTCATTGCTTTGCGCCCAATCAGGCATTAACACTGGCGCTGCTGGCGCTGTTGGTTTAACTGCATCGGGTGTGCCATACGGGTCACGCTCATCACGTGGCACATTTGACACTTGCCGCCAAGGGTCATCTACATACGGGCTTGGCTCATATGCGGGTGGGGCATCTGGCACAGGTTGCTGTGCCTGCAACAATTCCGCACGGCTTTGATAATTTGTATTATCGACGGGGTCAATTGGATCTGGTGTGCCATACGGGTCACGCTCATCACGCGGTTCTGGCTGATCCCCCCACATATTCCATAACCAATCAAACATCATTCACCTATAAAAAAAATAGTGCTAAGTGCAATGGCACGTAGCACTATTGGCTTACATAACTTACCAAGGCCTATTACCGCTTGTTGATTCAAGCATTGCTTTTCTATGTTTTTCCTCGTCGTCATCTTCAGGCGGCAAACCGCCATTCCCAAACAACGCTTTATTGACCTCGCTCAATTCCGGGTTCCCCCAATCATAGCCACCCCCCGCCACTTGTGGTGTATCGGCTGGCGTTGCGGGTTTATCCCAAAACCACTTGGTCTCATCACGGCTATCATTCATCACTGCAAGCGGATCACGCCACGTGCCATCTGGGTTTTTGTCGCTGTTGCTTGCGGCTGGCGCTTTGCTATCTACCCCACCATATCCACCGGTATATTTCTGCCCTGGTAAATTAGGCCCCCAGCTAGGCCGATCTGTCAGTTCAGGGTTGGCTTGCTGCCACGCGCTGGTATATTTCTGCTTTGGTAAATTAGGCCCCCACAGTTCAGGGTTGGCTTTATCCAAATTTTTGCCCATGCCATCCCCCGCCATTGGCCCTGCCTCACCTATCTTGCCCCCACGATCACGCCACCCCTGCTGCACCGCCGCTGCCCCATAGCCTGCATTTTGCGCCATGCGCCCTAGCTCTTCGTTTGTCAGGGTTAACCCCGCTGGCACATTGTCAAAGCCCACCAACTGTGCACCCCAGCGATCCACCCCCGTAATGCGCGGGCGAATACCCGCCACCTGCGCTGCGCGTTGTTGTTCTGGCGTTGGGCCTGCTTGCGCTGTTGCCCGCTGCTGCGCCGCCTGCACCGCCGCCGCCGTCATGCCAATCGCCCACGGGTTTGCCTTCTCAAACTCGTTAAACCCACGCCCACCTGGTCGCACCTCGTTGCGCCCCATACGGTTCCAATGATCCTGCCCACTCGCAAACGCCCCACTCGCCACCGCCGCCGCCACGTCTGGGTTACGGGCTAAATACTCAGCCTCTGTCATGTTGCCCAGCATCGGTGATGTTGGGCGGTTCTCACGTTGCCCATCTCGTAAATAATGATCATACCCACTATAGGGTATTCCCGACGCTTTTGCCCGCGTCACCGCCGCCGCCACATCTGGGTTAGCCCGCAAATACGCCGACTCATTCCAGCCCGCTGGCGCTGCCACCGAAGGCATATAACTTGGTTGTGCTGCTGCCACTGCTGGCCGCTGCCCGCCGCCGCCTTGTGGTAGTGGTTGTGCTGCTGGCGCTGCTGTTTGTTGTGTGGGTTGTCCCGTTGCTGCTGGTCGTGGCTGTGCCGCCCCCCCGCCACCGCCACCGCCACC
>JBJSYU010000299.1:0-4685 GCA_046089945.1 Candidatus Methylumidiphilus sp. | reverse complement strand
CCACGCAGAGCGTGGGAACGTTCAAGAATACGTTTTTATTGGGGTATATTGGGTATTAATCGCGGGGATTTGCCCGCTGCCGCCCGCCGCATGATCCGGGTGGCAAATCGCACCTGCAACCGCCTCGGCCGCCCGCACTCCGCGCTCGTCGTTATGCACCAGAATCGGCACGGGCTTGCCAAAAAATTCCTTTGCTTCACAATGTTGACCCGAAAATTGATGCATGCTTTTTCGACCAACGTGTAAACCTCAAGGAAATCCATGAACACTCCCATTCAAATCGACAACGACGGCATCACTGGCGAAATCGTCCGCCGCACCCTGCACTTCTTTTGGGTGGTGGACGAATCCGCCTCGATGAACGGACAAAAAATCCAATCGGTGAACTACGCGATCAAGAATGTCCTGCCCGAAATCCGCAAAATCGAAGACAGCGAGCGGGTGAGCATTCTGATGCGGGTCATCAAATTCGGCGACAAAGTCGGCTGGCATGTCGGCCCTGACCCCGTGCCGGTCAGCCGCTTTGTCTGGCAAGACATGGACGCGCGCGGCGGCAGCACATCGACGGCGCAGGCCATTGAGTTGCTGAACCAGGAACTGGATTTGGCGAAAATAGGCCGTCGCAACGTGCCACCCGTGGTAATCCTATTGTCCGACGGCTATTGCACCGACCCCGAGACACGTTACGACCAAGCCATCGACGCACTCGACAAGCTGCCTTGGGGCGTCAAGGCGGTGCGCATCGCCATCGGCATTGGCCCGGACGGGAGTTACAACAAATCCCAGCTTGACCGCTTTGTCTCTCCGTACCTGCGCAAGGAGGCCCATCTGGAAACCTTGTCCGCCCCCGACGTTGGCCGCTTGGTTGAGCATATCAAAATCGTCAGCACCCAAGCCGCCAGCGCCTCGGCCTCGTCGAAATCGGATCTGAACGACAAAAATCCCATCCCCGTGCAAATCAGCGCAGACGCCTTGCAATCGGGTGACGGGCCGGGGGCGGGCAAACTCAACGGGCTAAATCCAAACGATGTTTTTTAAGGCTTGTAGGAGCGGGCTTCAGCCCGCGACTCAATCTGTAGGCGCGGTCTTCAGCCCGCGACTAGATTTAGATTCCGACGCTATATTCGCGGGCTAAAGCCCGCCCCCACCCAAAAGGCACATCGATGAACCAAAACTGGACGCGAATCGGCGCGGTGGATGGTGGCGAATTACTGTCTGGCTGTGTCCGTGGCGCGAACCACTGCGACAAGGGCACGCCTTGCCAAGACGCCAGCTTGGCGGGTATCCATTATTACCGGGGCCATCCTTATGTGCTGCTGGCCGTGGCGGACGGGCACGGCTCGGCCAGCTATGCCCGCAGCGAATTCGGCGCGCATTTCGCCGTGCGCGCCGCCGCCGAAGCGGCGGCGCGGTGGATACTGTTCGCGGTGGCCAGCCTGGAAGACCGGCCCGACGATTGGCTGCCGAATGCCCGCAATGAATTTGGCCTGCGCTTCGCCAAGCTGTTGCGCCAAATCTGGGAGCGCACGGTGGACGAACACCTCGCCGCCTGCCCATTGCAAGTTGCGGCGCAAGACGCCGAAAGCGCCCGCAAAGTCTATGGCACGACCGTGGCGGTGGCCTTGATTTTCCACGGGCAGATGTTTGCCGGCGCGGTTGGCGACAGCACGGTGTTTCTGGTCAAGGACGCGGCGGGCGAGGTCGCCGCAGTCGATTTGCTGACCGGCGACAAAAACGATGCGCTCGGCCTGGCCACTGACAGCCTGGCTTCGGCGGATGCCGCCTACCGCTGGAAACACCGGGTGTTGCCGCTGGACGGCGTCCAGATGGTGTTGGCGGCCACCGACGGCTTCGCCGATTCCTTGGCCGAGCCTGGGCGCGTGTTGGCGTCCTTGCAGCAGGATGTCCAGGCCAAAGGTTTCCATTGGCTGCGCGACCGCCTGCCGGATTTCCTGCTCCGCTTGACCGGCCAAGGCGTAGGCGATGACATCGCCACAGTGTTCTATTTTCCCCCAAGCCGTAGGAGCGGCCTTCAGGCCGCGACCGCCGCAGAGGCGGGCAATGAATCGGCCGCAGGCCAACCATCCAACCCTTCAATCGCGGCCTAAAGGCCGCTCCTACGTGGAGAAAACGCCATGGCTGAAACTTTCAAAGGCCAACACACCGGCAAGCTGTACACGATTGACAAAGAACTCGGCAGCGGCGGGGAAGGCACGGTGTATTTGGTGCGCGATCCCGACCGCCGGCAGTTTGCCGCCAAATGGCGCAAGCCCGGCGCGGACACGCAAGAACAACACCGGCAGCTTGAAGAACTGGTTCGCCATGGCACCCCGGCCATCGACGATCCCGGCATTCACTTCTGCTGGCCGATGGAATGCCTGAGCTTCGACGGGTCAAGCAGTTGCGGCTATGTGATGCCGCTGATCGACCGGCAGAAATTTTTTTCGCTCAACCAAATTTGCACCGGCCGCGTCAAGCAGCCGAATCTTCCGCTGCTGTGCCGCATCAGCCGCCGCATCGTCGCCGCGCTGGAGGCCATCCATGCCGTGGGGCTGGCGTATTGCGATGTCAACCAGGGCAATTTCATGTTTGATCCGGTGGGCGGCGAGATCGAGGTTTGCGACAACGACAATGTCGTCGTCAACCATTCCAAGGCGCAAGTGCGCGGCGTCTGGGAATTCATGGCCCCGGAAGTCGCGCTGGGGCGGGCCGCGCCGAATGCCGAATCCGACCTCTATTCAATCGCCGTGCTGCTCTACTATTTGTGGATGTGGGAACATCCGATGGAAGGCCAGGAGACGATGAAGCTGTATTCCTGGGATATTCCGGCGAAGAAGAAATACTTCGCCGAAAGCCCGTTGTTCGTCTTTCACCCGCATGATGCACGGAACACCGTCCGGGGCAACCCGGAATTGGCGCTGCACCTCACGCGCTGGACGCGCCTGTGTCCGCCGAAGTTGCAACTGATGTTCACCGAGACTTTCGTCGAAGCCGTCCACGACCCGGCCCGGCGCAAACGCCTGAACGACTGGCGGCGGCTGTTTTTGGAGTTGGAGGCGAACGCGCCGACCTGCGCTTGCGGCGCGGTGAACCTGTGGGACGGCGAGCAGCAATCCTTAATCTGCTGGAAATGCCAGCAGCCGATTGCGCTGGGGCTGTGCCTGCGCAGCCAGCATGGACGCCAAGGCGAAAGCGTGTTGCTGGCCTATGCCGGGGCCAGCCTGCGCCGCCACCATCTCGACGTGGCCCGCTTCGACGCCGCGTCCAGCGCAGTCGAAGGCGTCATCGAAGCGCATCCGAAGGAGCCGGGCCATTGCATCATCCGCAACCAATCCCCGCGCAGTTGGAATTATGTCGCCCCGGATGGAACCTTATTGGAGCTGGAACCCGGCAAAGCCCGCGCCTTGATCGAAGGGGTGGAATTGCGCATCGGCGCCAAGACCATCCTAGTCCGTAGGAGCGGCCTTTAGGCCGCGATTGATGGTAATTCATAGCAATCTATCGCGGCCTGAAGGCCGCTCCTACGGGTGGGGATACTTATGTCCAAGGCAGAAAAATACCGCAGCCCGCATCGCAAAGACCTGCGCAAAGGCCGGTTTTCGCAGCCCGGCGGGATTTACCTGCTGACATGGGCGACGCAGGAACGCAAAACGTGGTTTCGTGATTTTTATTTGGGCCGGCAGGTGGTGGCTTCAATGCGCCGGGCGCAAGAAGCGGGCGCGGCGGACAGCTTGGCTTTTGTGGTGATGCCCGACCATGTCCATTGGCTCATTAGCCTAGGCGGGGTCAAGCTGGCGGAATTGCTGCGCGACGTGAAAGGCCATTCTGGCTTCCACGTCAAGCGGCGCATCCGGCAACAAGGCGGCAAGTTGCCCAGATTATTTGGGAAGAGGGCTACCACGACCATGCGTTGCGCTTAGAAGAAAGCGTGAAAGACGTGGCGCGTTATATCGTCATGAACCCGGTGCGAGCGGGCTTGGTAAAATCGGTGCGCGAGTATCCGCTATGGGATGCCAAATGGCTGCAGGGTCGTAGGAGCGGCCTTCAGGCCGCGAAATGTCGTTGTAGGAGCGGCGCCTTCAGGCCGCGATTAGGCGCCCGCAATGAATCGGCCTGCACGACGCACACGCCAACCCTTCTGCCAAGCCAATCGCGGCCTAAAGGCCGCTCCTACGACAGTCAACAAAAACCATGAACCTCGCCGCAAAACTCTCTGAGCTAGTCCGCCAGCACGGCCCCGGCCTGCTGAACGAACACACGCGGGTGATCGGCTTCCTCGCCGACTGGCGGGCCGACACCCCTGCGGAAGCCAAGCAAAACCACCGCGACCGCTGGCTGGCGGAAAGCGCCTACCAATCCGGCGTGGCGCAATCCCTGCTCAAAGGCACCGGCTGGCGCAACCGCCGCCGCGCCATCCGTCATTTGCGCCAAGCCCACAACCTCGCCCCCGCCGCCGCGTTGGAAACCGTCCAAGCCCTAAGCCTCGCCTTGGGCCATGCGACTGCGCCTAAGCGCAGGCCATGGGTTTGGCCGCGTGGCTTAAGTAACCTGAGTTCGGGATAAGAAAGTTCGGGGCGGACGCCTGCCTTTTCGCGTAAGATTTTGTTTCCACAAACAAATCAACACTTGAACAGGAGGCGTCCATGGACAACTTGACCGAACTTTTTTGCCTGGTTGACGATTTT
>JBJSYU010000298.1:0-9538 GCA_046089945.1 Candidatus Methylumidiphilus sp. | reverse complement strand
TGGATGCGGTTGAACAGGAGGTTGGCAGGCGTGGCCGGGCGCCGACGATATCGGCGAAGCCCGGCCAACACGGCGATTAGCTGAGGGCGACAATCAACACCGGGGCCGTCCCCGAACCCTGCATCCCAATCGCGCTGGCGGCCGAGGGGGAAAGGTCGGCGATCCGGCCACGGTGGAACGGCCCGCGGTCTGTGACCTGGGCGACGACAGACTTGTGGTTTCTCAGATTGGTTATTAGGACCATTGTCCCAAGTTTCAGCGTCCGATGGGCTATGGTTTTGAGGGACGGATTGAAGCGGGCGCCGCTGGCGGTTCTTCGACCGCTGAAGCCTGGGCCGTACCAACTGGCTATGCCTTGTTGGCGATAATAGCTAGGCTGGTCATAAGAATCACCGTCGATGGCATAGCTATCGTCGGCTGCGGAAAGGTGTGGCAAACAAAGTGCCATTAATAGAGCGAGTTTTTTCATTGCGGGTTACCGTGGTTGTGAAACAATTTCTCTGCTTGCCCGATATTCGACATGACATATAGGGTCTGGACTTAGCCTTGAGCGCTCCTATTGGTTGTGGCTTTAGATTGAAAAACTGGCGGGTTTTCCAGCATGGAACATGCTAAACTGTTGAAAACCCGGACTTATTGTATCGGGGGTAAGCATACCATCGCCTGCCCGCCGAGTCAAAATAAGGCGCTGGCCATGGCCGCGGGCAGCGCCGCGACGACGGGCTTCCAGCCCGGTCGGCGACAGGCTGCTGCCTTGGCGGGCGCGGCGCGGCGGGTGCCAACCGGCCCCACGCGGCGACCAAATATAGCCGCAGAGACTCCTGCGCGGATATCCGCCAACTTGAGAGCATACAACACACTTGAAGGGGAGAAGCATGGCCAACAACGCCAAGCCCAGCAAAAAACCAGCCAGCCTCGCCACGCTGCCGACCAAGAGCCACTTCCAGAATTTGCAGCTTGAGCTGTTCCAACAATTCCTCTGCAACACCGACCTAGAGCGTGTGCAACTGTCCAACACGTTCGACCTTTGGGACAGCGTGCCTAGATACTCCATATCGCGCCAGGCGATGGTGAAAATGCGCACGGAAAATGGGTTTCTCGACCTGCTTAAAATTGACTTCAATTACCGTGGAACTAGCCTTAAAGCCATCATACAACCCGCCCGCATCGAGGAATCTGACGGCTCGGCGCAAGATTATTACCCAGGCGCCAGCGAAGAGCTTATCGAGGATGCGCTGCGCAAAATTGCCGCCGAACAAAACCACGGCTATTTCGACAAGCCCAACTATCGCAGCGGCGTCGTGTTCACTTTGCACATGCTCCGCGAAGAATTGAAAAAGCGCGGGCATGCCCGCTCATACCAGCAAATCATACTTAGCCTGAAAATACTTTCCGGCAGCGTGATCGAATTGCGCGCGGCGGACGGCAACAATGCCGAGGCGTTCACGCGCAGCCCCTACTTTCCATCGCTTGCGGCGGTGTCCCGGCAGCGCCTGAAAGACGACCCCAACGCCAAATGGGTCGTGCAGTTCCACCCGCTGGTGACGCGCAGCATCGACGCGCTGACCTACCGGCAATTCAATTACCACCAAATGATGCGCCACAACACCCAGCTCACGCGCTGGCTGCACAAGCAGTTGGCGCTGAAGTTCACCTTCGCCAGCCTGACCCGGCCCTTCGAAATCCGCTACAGCACCATTAAACGCGACAGCGCCCTGCTGGACGGCTACAGCCGCGAGCGGAAAGCCATCGAAGTGCTGGACGCCGCCTTCAACGAACTGAAGGCGCAGAAAATCCTGCTGGCCGTGCAAAAAAAGGAGCTTTGCGGCCTGCGCGGTAAGATCGACGACGTCATCTACACGCTGACGCCCTCGCGCGACTTCGTCGCCGAGATGAAAGCCGCCAACAAGCGCCACACCCTCGCGGCGGAGCGCCGCCCGGACGACGCGCCGGGCGAAACCGAAAAGCAGCGGTAGTTATAGGGGGCGGGTCAGGCGTTTTTTCGGTAGTTATAGGGGGCGGGTGGCGGTAGTTATAGGGGGCGGGTCGCCGAAAAAGCGGTAGTTATAGGGGGCGGGTCGCCGACGGCACCATTTTCGGGCAAGGCAAAACAGCATTTTTGGCCGCAATTCCGCCCAAAAAACCAGCCCTGACGGTAGCTATAGGGGGCGGGTCATTTTTTCAAGCGGATGATTTTAAATAAAAAAAAAGCGATTTTTGAGGGCGTAGTCTTTTTAGCCTTTAGTTTAACCTTCTTTTAACCGTGGCCTGTGCCTGCGGGCAGGCTGTGGATAACTTTGACGGCCACCGGAAATGCGGACGGACACGCACCTCACAACAACGGCTAAAACGACACCGAACCAGACAAAAGCCCCGCAGCAAAACGGACGCAGACGGCAACACGCCAAAACGGCAGCCACAGATACAGCGGACAAGTCACGCAGCACAACAGCGGCTAAAACGACAAGCGAACCAGCAAAAACCCCGCAGCAAAACGGGCTCAAACGACAGACGGCAACACACCAAACGGTAGCCACAGACGCAGCGGACAGGTCACACAGCACAACAACGGCTAAAACGACAAGCGAACCAGCAAAAACCCCGCAACAAAACGGACTCAGAGCCATTGTCAACCATCGACAACACACCAAGCTAGGGTAGCCGCAGACGCAAGCGTCCACAGGCAACACGGCCTTCTGATTGCGCCTAAACAACAGGCATGCCGCACTTTCTTGCCGAAGCACAGATGCTTTGGTAAAGACGCCAGCCAAAACCCAACCAAACCTGAAGACCGAAGACCAACAAGACTGAACTTAAGCGTGACGCTGAGAACAGCCTTTTAAGGACGATATCGGCAAGGCGTACTCGTTTCGATCACAAGCCACGGGGCAACACACCTAGCACATGAACCAATCTCTGTTTGATGTGAACTTATCGATCCATAAACGGTTTGACAAGCGGAAAGCTGGGATTACCTCAGACACACCTTAAGGACGAAAAACAGAAACCCATTCACCTATACAACGCAGCAGCATTGCTTCAAAGCGCTAAGAATGTGAAGCCAGTTAGTCAGCAAACAAGGCACTGATCCAGTAATTAACTGACGCTACGCATGTATTTCGAGTCAAACGGTTCGTAGTGAGTCCTTCGACTGCGCTCAGGAGAGCCTTGTCGAACTATGACGTCTTGACTCACTTCACTGAGTTAGATTTTTCCGTTCACCCTTAGACAAGCTCAGGGCGAACGGAAAAATCCTTGATCCTCGTGTAAGTTGACACCCATTGCGTAACATCAGTAATTATGTGCTAACAGGCTTAGGCTGAAATCCAGCTCAATGCCGACATTTTCCACCACACCCAACCCCCGTCGAACCTTTCCAAACGGCTTTGACCAAAACGCCGACACCATTTTCCGTCATAACGGATGAACCACTAGCGAGCATGATGCGTTGCCATAGCGTATTCCTGCGTCAAATTTGGGCTTATCCAAGCGCTTGCCTTATTTTGGTTATCCGTAATAACGGAAAAATCAGCAAGCCTTATAACCAAAACACCAATAGAGTGTGCTTAAACAATCTTTCCTGGAATTTAGTTTCAAGCGATACTTCAACCACGAAAGGTAAGTCCTTGTTTTAGGCAATTCACTATGGAGTTGCCGATAAACCCGCATCCGCTGATGGGAAGGCCGGAGAGCATCAGGCCGACCAAAGGTTAAGAATGGTTAAATCAACTGAAACGATGAGGTATTTTCTATGAGCTTTAATGTCAAATTCGCCGCTGCGGTGGCATTGTTAAGCGTGGCATCCGGCGCTTCGGCGGCGGTGCTGAACACTGGCACGACCTTGGGCGTGTCCGGCGATGTGGTGCTGGTGGCGGTTGATGACACCGCCGGCGCCAATTTTGAAAAGACTTTTGTGGCCGATCTGCACCTGACTTACGCTGATCTGGTCAACGGCGTCGTGACCAGCAAAACCTGGAATTTGCTGACCGACCCGGACTACAGCACTGCCTTTTCAGCCTACCAAGGCCATAACTTGTCGTTTTTTGTGGCGGGTAGTTACGCGCTGGACCAAACGAACCTGACCAACTTCGACAAATCCGGCACGGTGGTGCCGTTCTCCGATCCGATCAACACCCAGTGGGGCGGCGTGGTGTCCGGCAAAGCCGGCGCCTCGCTGATCCCGTTATATACGCCAATCAACGCTTATGCGGATTTCGGCTCTCCGCAGATCGTCCAGCTCGCAGTCAGCCAAAACATCAATGCGTCAGGCGAAAACGGCGTGTCGGCAACGATCCCGAAAGACCCAAGCCTAGGCTCTTTGTTTGGCCAATACAGCGGCTTGCCGGGTTCCAGCGGCATCGTCAATTTCAACAATGACGCCATTTTGTTCTCTGGGGCAATCGGCGGCAATCTGTTTTCAGTCGCCACTACCGACCCCAGCAACACCGACGGCGTCATCACCAATCTGGGTCGGCTGACGCTGGACAGCAGCACGGGTGTGTTGAGCTTCGGCAGCACGACGCCGGTGCCAGTCCCCGCCGCTGTCTGGCTGTTCGCTTCGGCGCTGGCGGGCCTGCTGGGGTTCGCCCGGCGTAGCGACAAAGCCTAAAGCACCTCTTGATCCCATTGGCAAACCCACAACGCCCTAGCCCCTGCGGCTAGGGCAGATTCAGCCCTTTACGCCCATATTCTTAAGCGGAGATTGACTTTTATGTTTACATCGAAACTGAAAACCCTCACGGCGGCAGTCGCCTGGCTGGCAGTCGCACAAAGCGCATCGGCGCTGACCCCTTGGACGGATGGCGCGCCGCCGACCGCCAACACCATTTATGTGTCTGGCGGCGCGGCCGCCGACTTGGCTTACGCGCAGGTGGTCAACGATGTGTTGGCCGTCCCCGGCAGCTTGCACGTTTTCGGTGACGCCAGCTCGGCGACCAGCACCGACTTCGGCGGGCGCTGGCTGGTGTACTACTTCACTGGTTCGGCGGCGACCGGCGCCCTGGCCGGCCAGCCCATCGCACTGGTTAAGCGTTCCTTGGGTGCGGCCGGTTATGGCGTAATCCCGGTGATATCCGCCATCGCCCTTGAGGAATTGGACATTTCCAGCCTCGCCGCGCCGGGTGGCGGCAACACCACGGTGTTCGACGAGCCGACCACCACCCCGCAGACTATCGCCACCGCCGCCGGCAACTACCGCGTCGTGGTCAACAGCGCCAACGCTTCCACGCTATTGCCGCTGAAGCAGTCCGACGCCGGCATCTTGGGCGTGGATGCCAAGCTGTTGCTGCGTCCTGGCACCAAAAACTACCCGGTGGTGGTGCCTCGGGTCGGCTCTGGCGCGGACGTGTTCCCGACCGGCATCAGCAACGTCCCGGCCAACATCGCGCAGGTGTCCACCGGCGGCTTGGTGTACGGCGTGGGCGTGACATCGGACTTGTACAAAGTCTTGCAGGCGGCGCAGAAACGCGCCGGCCAGTTGCCGGCTTCGACCGCGATTGGCGACTACGAACATGAGGGCAACATCCCCAGCCTGCCGCGCAACTTTATCGGTTCGCTGCTGGCCGGCAAGATCAAGTTGTGGGACGAGGTGAAGATTGTGGACAAGCAGGCCGGTTCGCCGACGCTGGGTCAAGCCTTGGCGCTGACCCATCCGTCGATCATAGCCGATGCCGGCGTCAGTTTGCCGACCACCAACGCCGTCAGCAAAGTGCCGGTCGCCGTCGGCAACCGCAACGCCGGGGCGGCCATCGGCGCCATCGCCTACGCCAAGTTCCTGAATTACCCGTGGACCACCGGCGCGTTCGCGCCCCCGTCCCCGACCAACAATGCCTTCGACGCCACGTCTTCGCCGATCATCAAAGATCCGGGTGGCTCCACAGCCACCGGGCGGCTGCTGAACGACTGGAACCAAGGCCTGAACGCCAGCGGCCTGAACTCCACCGCCGCGGCGGCCGGGCCTGCGCCTAAGCGCTGGGGCGTGGCGATCAACGACGCCACCCGCAACGCCAGCGGCACGGTGGGCGTGACGCCGGAGACGGCGGGCAAGCAGAACTGGCGCTATGTGCGCATCGACGGCTATTTGCCGAAGATCGAGAACATCGCCAGCGGCGGCTATCCGCATTGGGGCGAGGGTGTGCTGCTGTACAACACCAACACGATAGACCCGGCGAAAAAGACGGTGCTGGATGCGCTGGGCAATGGCCTGGCCAGCCCAAGCGTCGGCGCCGGCGTCAACAGCTCCATCGTCCACACCTGGGGCACAACCGGTGTGTTCGCGTTCACCAAGAACACCAGCTACACCACCGACATTCCGTTCAACCCCAACAACCCGGTGGTGGGCTACACCCACAACAACGGTGCGCCGTTAGACGAAATCGTGCCGGTCATCTCGGATTCGGCGCGCGCCAATGGCGTGTTGCTGCAAGGCTTGCCGCAGTAAAAGCCCTCACAGTCGGCGGCGGGGCGCTTAAGCTCCGCCGCAGCCTCAGGAAGGAAACCTTGCCGGACGGGGCGAAAGCCCCGCCCGGCAAACGCGCTTTCAGAAGCCGGGAAATTCAGGGCCATTTGCAAGTCGGCTTGGCAGTCAGACCGGCCCGCAAATCGCCAGTTGGAGTGCTTGCGGTTGAAGGTTTTGCCATCCAATAAACAACACACATAAAGAGTTTTAGGCGTGAGACACCTGTTGCAGAAGTCCTTGCCCAGCCGTCCTAGGCGGTTGGCCTTAGCCTTAAGCCGGCTGCTGGCCGGTTCCCTGCTGCTCGGCGCCGGCCATCCGGCGCAGGCCGAATTGCCGGTGCCGGCCGATGTGCTGGTCGCCCCCGGCGCCGGTTCGGTGCTGGCGCCGCAGATCAGCGGCAACACCATGACCATCCGGCAATTGTCCGACAAGGCGACGCTGGACTGGAAAAGCTTCAACATCGACGCCGGCAGCGCCGTCCATTTTGAGCAGCCTAGGGCCACGTCGGTCGCGCTGAACAATATCCACCAGTCCGACCCCAGCCGCATCTTCGGCGCCTTGACCGCCAACGGCCAAGTGTTTCTGATCAACCAAAACGGCTTTGTGTTCGGCAAGGATGCGCAGGTCAACGTCAACGCGCTGGTCGCCAGCAGCCTCAACATCGCCCAAGACACCTTCCAGCGCGGCATCGCCCGCGCCTTTGAGCAGGGCTTGCCGGCGCTGGCGGCGGTGGACGCCAACGGCCAGCCGACCCGGCAGTTGTACCTGCAAGGCGCCGATGGCCAGCCGGTGCTGGACGGCAACGGCCAGAAGGTGAAAATCCAGATTTTGGTCGAGGCCGGGGCGAGGCTTAAAACCAACGCCGCCGACGGGCGCATCATCTTGGCGGCGCCGTCGGTGACCAACCAAGGCCACATCGAAGCGCCGGGCGGACAGGTGATCTTGGCGGCGGCGCAGGACAAGGTGTATCTGCAACTGGCCGACAGCAGCGCCGGCATCAACGGCTTTTTGGTGGAGGTCGGCACCGGTGGCGAGATCAACAATGTCGGCAAGGTGCTGGCCGAGCGCGGCAACGCCAGCCTGATTGGCTTCGCCGTCAACCAGCAGGGCATTGTCTCGGCGACGACCTCGGTGCGCATCAACGGCAGCGTCCGCCTGCTGGCGCGCGAAGGCATCCAAGACCCCAGCCTCAGCAACGGCCTGCTCAAGCCCTTGGCGACGAAACGCGCGCAAGACCAGAACGACGGCCTGGGGCGGCGCGCCACGGTCAATTTAGCCCCCGGCAGCCGGACCGGCGTGGACTTGGACGCCGACAAGTCGCAGACCGCCATCGACGGCCAGCCGCAGCAGGCTTCCATCGTCGATATCAGCGGCCATCAAGTCATCCTGCAAAACCAAGCGACGGTGCAGGCGAAGGCCGGCCGGGTCACGCTTGCCGCCGTGGATGACCCGGCTTTGCCGCTGGTCAAAGGCGACGCCCGTATTTACCTGGACGCCGGCAGCCGCATCGACGTGTCCGGCGTCAAGGATGTCAGCCTGCCGATGGAGCGCAATGTGTTGAAAGTGGAGTTGCGCAAGAACGAAATGCGCGACGCGCCGCTGCAAAAAAACGGCATCCTCTATGGCAAAACCGTGTCGGTGGATCTGCGCGACGCCATCGGCGCGGACGGGGCCAAGCATATTCCGATTGCCGACCTGCAAGGCGCACTCGACCGCATCGCCCGCAACATCGACGAGCGCAGCACGGCCGGCGGCGTGATTGCGCTGCGCTCCTCCGGCGATGTGATTGCCCGGCCCGGCAGTGTGCTGGATTTTTCCGGCGGCTCGGTGGCTTACCAAGCGGGCAACATCAGCACCACCAAGCTGGTGGACGAACAAGGCCGCATCTATGACATCGGTAAAGCCGACCCGAACCGCCGCTATGTCAGCATTTTCGGCGAATGGGTCAAGGAATGGACAAAATGGGGCGTCACCGAACGCTGGACGATTCCAGGGCCGTTGGCCAACGGCGTGTATGAGCCGGGCTACACGCAGGGCGCGGCGGCGGGTAAGCTCGACATCGCCGCGTTTGAGGCGATGCTCGACGGCATCTTAAAAGGTGGCGCGGTGGACGGCATCCGCCAGCGCCACGCCGCCGAGCGCGCCGACGGCGGAAGTTTGAGCATTGATCTTCGCAATGGCAGCTTGGTCAGCCGCCAAGACGTGGTGTTTGCCGCCCAGCATGCGGTGGACAAACTCGGCCCCGGCGATGCGTTGCCCCGGCAAGCCGACGCCACGCCAAACGCCGACGCTTCGGCAGGCAGCGAAGCGCCGCCGCTGGCCCTGACGCTGGACACCGCCGCGCTGCAAAGCTCAGGCGTCCGCCATGTCAGCGTCAACACCAACGGCAAAATCAGCATCGGCGCTGGGCAGACCTTGGCCTTGCCCGCCGCAAGCAGCCTGACGCTATCCGGTTTAGGCTTCGATGTGCAAGGGGCTATCATCGCCCCGGCGGGCGATGTCACGCTGCAAGCCAGCACCGACACGCTGGCAAACCCGATCACGCTGGGCGCTTCGGCGCGGATTGACGTGCGCGGGCAGTGGGTGAACGACCGGCTGGATTTGCAACAAGGCCGGCCGCTAAGCCCCATCGCCATCGACGGCGGCACGGTGTCGTTGAACGCCCGCCAGGCGAATTTGCGCCTGGAAGCCGGTAGCCGCATCGACGCCAGCGGCGGGGCATGGTTGCCCGGCGGCTTGAATCTTGACGACAGCACTGAAGTGCTGCCCACCGAACTGACCGACGTCAAAGCCGGACAGGGCGGGGCAATCAGCCTGTCCGCCGCCACCACCTTCCCCGGCAAGCCAAGCTCCAGCCTGCTGTTGGGCGGCCAACTGGCGGCTTGGGGTTTGCAGTCCGGCGGCGCGTTGAAGCTGGAGTCGAACGAAGTCGCCGTCGGCGCGGCCCCGGCGCGGCCGGGGTCGAAAATGACGCCGCTGCTGTTGCAGCCTGAGTTTTTCCGCCAAGGCGGCTTTGCCGATTATCAACTGAGCGCCAACGTCTACGGCATTAATATTGCCGACGGCGTGACGCTGGCCCCG
>JBJSYU010000297.1:0-5685 GCA_046089945.1 Candidatus Methylumidiphilus sp. | reverse complement strand
CGCTTGCTTCAACAGGATCAACAACGTATCGTACAAAACGGAAGGCTGGGGCATGGCGAAGGCGTCCTTTGGAATCGGTTCGGACGCATAGTTTGCCCCGCCTTCCGCCCTCTTTGGCCCGTTTTGTCAGTCAATCAGCTTTATCACCTTAAAATATTTTTTTGTTTCAGCGGAGAAAGAAACATAGTCATTTAAAACATCGAAAGCCATCTTACCATAGTAAGGCAAGGCTGAATTTATGACAGAAAACTTATACTGCTTCTTTCTTATGTTCTCTCTGTCAACTTCTCCTTCTCCATAGAACCAATTGTCCCATGTAAGATGCTCGTAAGCAAAAGACTGTTCGTCTAAAACTTTCTCCAAAAATCCGGGACTAGGCAATCTGCCGTATTTTCTTGGGTTTTCTTCAGAAATTATTGGGTCACGCCTACTAATATTCCCCCAGCCAATTTTAACATAGCACTGTCTACGAATGTACCAAACAGTCTCATCAAGTTCATCAAGGGCATATTCTTGCAAGTGGGCCTGCTTATCAAAATAACGGTTCGGGCCATATTCGTTTAAGTATTTTATAAATAACCTAGCTCTTTCAGTAAGTCTTAAATCAATCTCATCAAAATCTTCAACAGCATTTAATAGGTCACATATATTATGCGAATAGCTCCTACCATTATCATTAAAGGTTGTTCTGCCAGTGAAAAGCAATATCGCCTTTAGATATTTCTCTACCGCGTGAAGGCTAGACCACAAAAATGGCTCAATTAAATTAGCCCTATAACTCATTCTCGCAGAAATGTAATCTTGATCTGCTGTATTCCTTAAGTTTGTTGCGTAAAAGTTAAGAAAATCTTGTTTTTCTAAATCACTCGAATTAATATTCATTTAACTAGAACTGCCGTTTATTTCAGAAAAAGATAAATCACCCGCTAAAAAGCTTACAAGTTTATCACCATCCCAAAGTTCAATATCATGCGATTCTGCCAGCTTGACGGCACTATTTAGAAAAGAATTATTAGTAATAACCACGCCCATATCACCCGAATAATGCCCCATTGCGCCAACTACTTCTTGAACCGCCTTAAGATTTACTTTTGATTTGAATCGCTTGCACTGAACAATAATTCTAGTACCTTCATTGTTCTCAATGATTAAATCAGCGCCAAAGTCACCCGTTTTAGGCGTAGATTCAACCTTGAAACCCATAGATAAAAACTTATCCATAAGCAAGTTTTCAAATTCCAAGCCTGATAGTTCATCTATTTTTGAAAAATCTATCGAAAAATTCGATTTTAATCTTTGCCTTTGTTCAAGACGCTTAACTTCTGCTTTTAAGTATGGAATAGCAGGATGAAAGGGTTCCTGTTCCATTAACTTAGCAAGTAATTTTGGGGATTCCTCTATAGCACCTAACTTGATTGCCCCATCAGCTAATTGTCCTAATAAATTTGGATCATTAAAAATATATTGGTCGATACTGTAAAGCTTCAATGCGCTTTGCATAGCCCCCATGTCGATTAACAATTCACCAATCAATGAAAATGCTTTATATTCATAAAGACGAAAAGTATAGCTGCCTTCAATACTTATATCTTTACTTTTTCCATATTTTCCGGTGATAGTAAGTATAAAATATAACACCTCTAGCAAAGCAGAGCTATATAGCTTGTTTTTCCTTCTCTTGTGAATAGATTTTTCTAAGTCAAATCTATAGCCATCATTGAGATTTGTTAATTGATACTCAATTATCATCCATTCTGGAATAATTTTTCTATCAAAATATAACTCCGGTAGTTTTTTATCGCTATCCTTTAATGATTTAGCAAAGTGGAAGGCTTTAAGAAAGTCATAACAATTTTCAAGGATAAAAACTGAAAAAGATTTATTTTGTATTGCCAGACTAAGTGAAGAATTAACTTTTTCTGGCAATAACTCAAGGCATAGATCAATTATTTGCCCTAACTTTTTTAAGTTGTCAGATGATTTGGAAAAAACTTCTGTCGCTTTATGCTCTGCATATAATAAAGCTTCTTTTTCTCTTGATTCCTTAATCGCTTTAGCCCTTTCCAAAGCTTTCGCTTCTGTCTCTATCCGCCTTGCTTCATGTGTTTTACGATAAAACCCCCTAAATACTTTAAGCATGTGCTTATCAAAAATATCATCAGCCCCACAAGTCGAAAATCCTAGTTGTTTCAAATCTTGTAAAATTTGCCTTAAAGGAATTTCCGCACTCTTTGCATACTCTCGAATAGTTTGTTCTTTCATGAAGTTTTAAACTGTTTTAAGGCGGACTACTGAGGAAGGTAATAAGCTAGTAAATTGAGCCGATAATTTCTTTCCCTAACACACCGCCCCGATTCACATTGAATATATAAAACGCCTTGAGAACAGGAAATTTGATAATGTTCCATGTTAGTTTCCACGCCTAAAAGGCTTGAAACAGGCCGACCGCCATTATTTCCAGTACATCCTAATTTAATAGCCGTTGATTCGGCTTCAAAAGCCATTGCACCAGCAGGTTTAGAGGAAAATTCTTGTGTTGCATGAGAAGATGACAGTTTTTTCTCGGTGTCTGGGGTTAAGCCGCTCAAAGGATATTCATTTTGTCTTATAGTTAAATCCTGATTTTTTGTTGATCTACCTAAAATCTCTTCATCAAAAAATCTCTTGTTATTCTTGTAAAAGTTTTCTAACAATTCATTTTGCCCGTGCTTGCCAGTACCGTATTCATCATATCCATCCTGACCAAATATTTTGATTTTTATATTTCTTGCATTACAGACTGCCCTAAATTGATCTGCTGAAAGCTTATATGATGCAAAATCATAATAATAAGTTGTTGTTCTTTTTGTTAAGCTGTCATAACTAGATATGTGATCTATACTTACATTCCTTGCTTTTGATGCAACCCTATTTCCATCCGCCAAAAATATGATTTCATCACCTTGTCTAATATTAAGCCATCTAGCATTACTATTTACAAGGTCTGATATTACATTGATAAGCCTGAACCCAGTTTCAATATTGTTCCCTGCGCTATCTCGGTAAACGTATGGCAATAGCTGGCTTTTTGGGATAATATCGTTTGGATACCTCATTTCCATATGATTCTCATCTAGTGTTATCAAGTTAAAACCACTTTTGTCGGCAAATTGGTCGTCATTGCTACGCTTGAGTGAATATGCTGACCCGGAGCATCCTAAAAGAAAATAAATCATAATTGATAGAAACATTATCTTTTGCATGACATCACATCCAGAAGTTTAAGGTTCAAAATTTTACTCCTAAATGCCCCTAACCAGCAACATTCAAGCTTCCCACTCTATTTTTTCTGCTGTCCCATGGGACACTGGCGGGACACTTAGCCGCAAAATTTGGCAACTTTAGGCGGTCAAATAAGGCAAGCAAAGCCATTCAAACAACTGATATTTATAGATTTTATGTGTTTTTGCTTGTTGCCGTAAGGCGATTGAAAATCCCCGTGTCGGTGGTTCGATTCCGCCCCTGGGCACCAAAGAATTCAAAGGCTTACACGGGTTTCCGGGTAAGCCTTTTTTCAGCCTAAAGCGGGGCAATCTGCCCCGCCCAGCCTCCGCCTGTTATTCCCCGCCAAACGACCTTTCCAACAGCTCTTCATCCAAAGCCCCGGCATGGAAACTTCGGCCGGTGTCGATATTGCTGACGATGACGCGGGCGGGGCTGAATAGCATCGCATCGACTTTGAAGAAATCGTATTTGTATTCTTTGAATACTTCGGCGAAGGGTTTGCCGTAGTCGCGGGAGGTGGAACTCGGCAGTTCCATCGCCAGTTGTTGCGCGGCTTCGTCGGTGCCTTTGACGTATAACTGCACGGTGCCGCCGAACAGGATGGCGTCGTTGGTGCGGCCCATGGCTTCGACGAACTTCGGGTGCGGCGGCGGCACGGGCGCGGAGGCGGCGCCGTCGATGATGTTTTCCAGCGGGAAATGCAGCGAGTGCGCCTTGTGCAGCGCGACTTCCAGCACGCGGGAGACGACTTGCATGCCGCCGGCCAGGCTGCTGGTCGGGGTGATGATGACGCTGACGTTAGCCGGGTCGAGTCGGCAGGCGACGGCGACTTTGTCGATCAATTCCACCGGCGGCAGCTTGTCCACTTCCAGCACGATGACGGTTTCCAGGCACACGTCGCGGTAGCCGAGTTCCTTGTAGAGTTCTTCGACCGGCACCTCCGCGCCGTTTTTGACTTTCACCGCCAGCGCGCGGGCCGGGCCTGAGCCTAGCGCGTAGAATGCGGCTTTGCCTTCGCCGTGCGACAGGCTCCAGCCGGCGTACTGGCTGCCCAAACAGGCAATGACGGGGTTGTTGGAATGCACTTTGACCATGGTCGGCCAACGGCTGAACGGGCCGTTTTGGGTGATGCCGATTTTGCCCAAGCCTCCCATGCACACTTCGCCGACCAGCCGCCCGGCCTCCAGGCTGCCCAGCGCTTCCAAGCCGGCGTCGATCAAGGTGGCGCCGTTGGCGAATTTGCTGATCTTCAGCCGCAGCTTGTCGGCGTTGGCGATCATGTGTTTGACGATGGGCAGGGCGTGGGCGTTGACGCTGACTTGCTGTGGCATGGTTGTCCTCTTTCAATTAGTCCCGTTGGCGGGATCGATGGGCGGGCGGCGGATAATCCGCCGAGTTTGTTAAAAATTGGGGGCTGGGGCGTCATGCCACAGCGCGGCGAGCCGGTTTTCCAAGGCGTCGAGCCGGGCTGTCGCGGCCGCTGGGTCGCCGCCTTCGGCCAGTAGGCTGCACAAGGGTTGGCCCGCGCTGAATGTGGCGGCGGCGTTTGGGATGTCGGCGCAGCCTTGCGGCCAGACAAAATTTTCGGTGATGGCGATATCCTGGGGCGCGTAGACAATCCGCATGGCCCGCGCCGGGCCGTTTGTTGGGGCGGCGGGCCGTTCGCCCCGGCAGGCGGCGAGGTGCGCGGCCAATAGTCCTTGCGGGTAATCCGCGTCATACAGCGCCATTGTCGCGCTCGGCCGGGGGTTGACTTCCAGCACCAGACATTCCCCGTCGGCGCAGACAAAATCCAGGCTGTTCAGGCCGACTAAGTCCAGTGCCGCCGTCAGGCGGCTGGCGTAATCGGCGACGGCTTGCCGCTGCGCCGCATCCAGCACAGCGCGGTTGATGGCGCCTGAAAACAAAAACGGCTGCGCGGCGTCGTGGCTGGCTGTCCATTGCGTGTTGAAGCCGACGGGGCGGGCCGTCCGGCCATCCGCCAAAAACAGCAAGGAACACGCCGGGCTGTCGATATGCCGTTGATAATAAGTGTCGGCGACGGGCCGATTTTTGGCGGCAAAGCCTACACGCTTGCCGCCCTCGCCGCAACTAGGCTTAACCAGCCAGCCTTTCGGCGAATCGGGCGGCGTGAAGCGGGTGGCGGGGTGCGGGATGCCGAGTTGGACTAGCAGCGCGAAAAACCGGTGCGGCGTGTGGACATAGCGCAGGGTGGCGGGCGTGTTGCCGAACAGCGTCCGGCCTGCGCTTAAGGAGGCGACGCAATCGGGGCGGGTGTCGAGGCCGCTGCCGTAGACCAGCGGCTTGGTTGGCCACGGGCGGGCAGCGGCCAGCAGTTCGTCCAGCGCGAAGCGGTTGAGCGCGAGGGTTTCGGCGGCATATTGGCGGGTGTCGGCGTCGGCGAACTGGTCGATGGCGCAG
>JBJSYU010000296.1:0-3478 GCA_046089945.1 Candidatus Methylumidiphilus sp. | reverse complement strand
TAAGATTGCCCAGCTTGAAGTCCTCCACCTGACAGTCCCTATTTCCTGCCAACTGAACATTTTACGGGAGAATGCAGCAATGAATGACGAAAAATCGCTTGACGAATCCCAAGCCGCTGCGGGGATTGATGCGCCTGCCGCTAACCCGGTTCAAAATGGCGGCGCTGATCTTAAGCGGCGCAGGCTGCTGCGCGGGGCTGCTGGAGTTGCCCCGGTAGTGCTTACTTTGCGTAGCGGATATTTAGCTGCATCTTCTTGTATACCGGCGATACAAACAGGGTTGACCACAGATAATAACAATATTATTGCGGGCGATACGACTGGAATAAGGCAGGGGCTACCGCCGCCATTTGAAGTTTGTGTGGCCCCAACTTCAACTACTGGTTGCCCAGACAAGCATATTGTTCGGAAAACTGAGTTTCCGTCGGCTCAGTCCATTGGAGTTGTTGAGGGTACACCCCCTAGTGCGCTCAAATGCGGAACGGGGCCGAGTGGACAAGGCGCCACTAATGTCGCGGTGCTGAGTGCGGGTAGTTATAGCTCTTTCTTGAGTTCCTGAATTTTCAGTGCACGGGTATACCTATTAAAACTTTGACTGTCATGGCAACCGACAGTTGTATATTGGCAGACAATTTGCTTACAATAACTGCGGCGGCGAAGGGCTTGGTGTGGCAGGAGTGGGAGGGTGTTTTTATCGTCTACCAACCTTCGTCCACCGAAACTCATGTTTTTAATGAAACCGCAGCTTGCGTGTTGCAATGCCTTGAGCAAGGGTCGGCATCAATAGACGCGCTAAGTAAATGGATTACTGACAGTTTGGGTGTGGCAAGCGGCGGTTTAATTATCGGGGATTTAGCTTTTGCCGTAAACAGACTGGAGACGCTTGGCCTTGTTGACTGCTGTGGTGACGTTGTGGCTAACCCATGAGGGTTGCTGATTTGAGTCTTGCGGAGCTGGCAAGCCGCTTAAAGAGTGACGGTTTGGCGCTTCAATTTGGGCAATTCAACATCATGATCCAATCTGATGTGGAAGGGTTTGCGCCCATTGCCCACCAGCTTTACCAAAGCTTTTATTTGCCGTTCCCGACGGGGATTACCGACTTCCATGTACAACTCACAAGGCCACAAGGGCTAAGGCGCTTTTGGCGTCGTCAAGCCCTATTTTCTCTCGATGGGCGCACACCCTTCGCGCCCTATTCCGAAGCCCACGCCTTTCCGGCCTTGGAATGGGGCATCAACTGGTGCATTGCGACCCGCGCCCAGCATCTGCTGATGCTCCACTGCGGCGCGGTCGAGCGCAATGGTCTGGCTATCCTATTCCCCGCTTGGCCCGGCCATGGCAAATCCACCCTCACCACCGCTTTGATCCATTCCGGCTGGCGTTTGCTGTCCGATGAATTCGGCTTGCTGCGCCCAGAGGATGGCTTGCTGCTGCCTATACCCCGGTTGATTCCGCTCAAAAATGAATCGATAGAGGTCATCCGGCGGTTTTGCCCGGATGCGGTGATCGGCCCCAGTTTCTTGGGCACCCGCAAAGGCACGGTGGCGCATGTCCGGCCTCCAGAAGAAAGTATTTTGCGGGCGCAGGAGCCGGCCCGGCCGCGCTGGCTGATCTTTCCGCGCTGGGTCGCCGACGCGGCTTTAAGCTTGACGCCGATGGCGAAAAGCGACGCTTTCCTGATGGTCGCCACCAATTCATTCAATTACGACGTCCTGGACGAAACCGCCTTCCGGTTGGTGACCGAGATGGTGCGGGCTTGCGACTGCTACTCCCTGGTATATTCCGACCTAGCCGAGGCAATTGCCGCCCTCGACGCCTTGACCCATCATCCCCGCGATGACTGAACTCAGCCGATACGCCAACCAGCTTTTGCTGTCCGCCCTCAACACGCCGGAAACCCTGCCTGCCTTGCCGCCCGCCGATTGGGATCTGCTGCTGCGCGTCGCCCGGCGCGTCCGCCTGCTGGGGCGGCTGGAGGCCAACTTGGCCCGTTTTGGCCTGCTGTCGGCCATCCCACCGAAGGCTTGGGAACATTTGCGGGCCTCCCGCAATGTGATCGAACACCGCCGGACGCTGGTGTCTTGGGAAGTCAACCGCCTGCTGTGGGCGACCAAGGGCATAGACGCGCCGCTGATCCTGCTGAAAGGCGCGGCCTATGTGGTGGCGGGTTTGCCGCCGGCGCCGGGGCGGCTGTTTGCCGACGTGGATTTGCTGGTGCCTGAGCAAAGCATCGGCGAGATCGAAGAACGGCTGGTGGCGCGCGGCTGGATGAAGCTCCCCATCGACCCGTATGACGACCGTTATTACCGTGTGTGGATGCACGAAATCCCGCCCCTGCGCCACCAGGAGCGCGGCACGGAAATCGATATCCACCACCGGCTGTTGCCGCGCACCAGCCGCCTCGCCAGCGACCCCGCGCCGCTGCTGCAAGACGCCCGGCCAGTGGGCGGCGATCCGCGCCTCTTGATTCTGGCTCCCGCCGACTTGGTGCTGCATGCCTTGGTGCATTTGTTTTTGGAGGGCGACCCCAGGGAAGGGCTGCGCTTTCGGGATTTGCTTGACGCGCACGACCTGATCCGCCATTACGGCAATGAACCCGGCTTTTGGGAAGGCTTGGCGCCACGCGCCCGGCAACTGGGCTTTGCGCGGCCGCTGTATTACGGCCTGCGCTTCGCCCGCAAATTCTTCGGCACCCCCATCCCCGGCGCGGTGCTGGCCGAGGCGGAAAAAGACGCGCCGCCCTGGCCCATCCGCAAACTGATGGATAGTCTCGTCCCACTGGCAATGCTGCCAGGGCATCCCGACCATCCCAGCCGCCTAGCCAGCGTGGCCCGCCAAATCCTCTACCTGCGCGCGCATTGGCTGCGCATGCCGTTTGCCATGCTGGCCCGGCATCTGGCCTACAAGGCATGGCTGCGGCTGCGGGGCGTGAACAAAAAAGTCAGCCTGGCCGAATTTGCCCAGCTTGACCTTCGGCAGCAGTGAGCCTGGCGATGGCGGAAGCTTGGCACGCTCTCTGCCGTATGGTTTGCGCTAGAATTGGCGGGAGCGCCTAAGCGGGCGCACCTGTCCAACTTCCAAGGCGAGAGCATTTGTGTCCGACCTGCGCAAGGGAACACTGATTTTGTGGAATGACGAGAAGGGATTCGGCTTCGTGCGCCCGGAGTCCAACGAAAAGGATTTGTTTGTCCACATCAGCGCCATAAAAAACTACCAAAAAGGCCAAAGCCGCCGCCCAATGGTCGGCGACATCGTCAATTACCAGTCGATTTCCCAAGCCGAGTCCGAAGGCGCGCGGCGCATCAGCCGCGCCGCCATCCCCGGCCTCAACGACGCCTTGTTCGGGTTTGACGCCGAGAGTGGGCCATGGTGGAGCCGCTTGGGGCTGAAGCTGTTGGCCGGCGCCCCGATCCTGCTGTCTTTCTATCTGATCTGGCGCACCGGCAATCCGCTGCCGCTGGTGTCCTACATCTTCATG
>JBJSYU010000295.1:0-5856 GCA_046089945.1 Candidatus Methylumidiphilus sp. | reverse complement strand
CCGGCGGCGCGGATCAGTTCGCCGCCCATCAGAACGCCTTTAATTTGAAGTTGCCGCCGGCCGGCTTGTCTTTACGCGGGCCTAGCTCTTCGACAATCACCTGTTCGCCCTCTTTCAGCCCGCCGCCGGTGATTTCCGCCGACTTGCCGTCGCTTTGGCCGATCTCCACCGCCACCGCCTGCGGACTGCCGTCGGCCAGCCGGTAGACGGTTTTGCCCCTGGCATCACGCTTGGCCGCGCCGTCCGGCTTGGCGGCGTCTTCGGGCTTGAAGCGCAGCGCCGCCAGCGGCAGTTTCAGCACATTGCGCCGCTCATCGACGACGATGCCGACGAAGGCGGTCATGCTCGGCAGCAGCATGCCGTCGGGGTTTTCCACGTCGATCACCACATTGTAGGTGACGACGTTTTGCTGGGTGGTGGCGTTCAGGCGGATTTGCTTGACCGCGCCTTTGAAGCTGCGCTCCGGGTAGGCGTCCACGGTGAAGTTCACCGGCTGGCCGACGCGCACGCCGCCGACGTCGGCCTCGGCGACGGTGGTGTAAATCTGCATTTGCCGCAAGTCTTGGGCGATGGTGAACAGGGTCGGCGTCTGGAAGCTGGCGGCGACGGTCTGCCCGACATCGACATTGCGCGAGACGACGACGCCGGAGACCGGCGATTTGATGATGGTGTAGCCTAGGTTGGTGCGGTCGCGGTTGACCAGCGCTTCGCCGACCGCGACTTGCGCCTTTGCCGCCGCGACCGCCTGCACCGCTTGGTCGAGTTCGTTGCGCGAGGCGTAGTTGCGCTCGATCAGGGCGCGGGTGCGCTGTTCGGTGATTTCGGCCAGCTTCAGCGCGGCCTGGTAGCTTTCCAGGTTGGCGGTGCTTTGCTGGAGCTGCGCTTTAATCAGCGCCGGGTCGAGTTCCGCCAGCACTTGGCCTTGTTCGACTTTTTGATTGAAGTCGGCCTTGAGCTTGATGATGACGCCGGAGACTTGCGTGCCGACCATCGCCAGCACCACCGGGTTGAGCGTGCCGTTGGCGGAGACGGTTTTGGTCAGGTCGCCGCGTTCGACGGTGGCGCTGCGGTAGCGGTCGGCGGCTTTCGCGGACGCCGCGCCTTGCAGATGCTGCCACAGCGCGTAGCCGCCGCCGGCCAGCGCGGCCAGGAGCAGTAGTGGATAGAGTTTGCGCACGTGTGAGGTATGCCCTTGCGTGGGGATTGTGAGGATAGGGCAGGGCTGTTGCCGGTTAGTTCAGGTTCGCCGGGCATTAGCGGGAAAAGCCATGCGCGGCCGCCAAGCTAAGGGGGCAAAATCGTGGCTCGCTCGGTTCACTGCTGCGGATACCGCTCGCGCAGCTTGTCCTTGTCCAAGATATGGATGAGTTTGGCCTTCACCGTGATTAGGCCCATCTCTTCGAGGTTTTTCAGCGCCCGGCTGACTGTCTCCATCGCCAGCCCCAGGTAATTGCCGATTTCCTGGCGGTTCAGGCTGAGCTTGATGTCGATGCCGGAGAAGCCACGGCGGCTGAGCCGGTCGGACAGGTCGAGCAGGAAATGCACGATGCGCTCCTCCGCCGTGCGCTGGCTCAGCACAAAGCGGTCGGTCTCCGAGTTGAGCGTTTTGCTGGCGTGGCGGAACAGCTCACGCAGCAGGTTGGGCACTTCGCGGCACAGGCTGTCCAGCTCGTCGGCGGCCATTTCGCAATATTCCACGTTCTCCAGCGCCAGCGCCGAATATTTGTGCAGATCTTCGGCCAGCCCGTCGAAGCCGAGCAGCTCGCCGGGCAGCAGATAGCCTGTGACGAACTCGTTGCCCAGCGTGTCCACGGTCAGCAGCTTGACGGTGCCCGACTTGATGGCGAGGATGCCGCGAAACTTGTCGCCCTGGCGGTACAGGCAGTCGCCTTTTTGCAGGGTTTTGCGGCGGTTGACGATGGCGCCGACGCGCTCGACATCTTTGTGGCTGAGTCCACGGGGAATGCACAAATCGTTCAGGCTGCAATTTTGGCAAGTGACTTGCAGCTTGGCCTTGATCTCACGGGATGCGGGGGGAGGCATAATCGACATTTATGAAGGTGGGTGCCTGCGTCCGATGCGGGCGGCGGCGTATTCTACCTTGCCCGCCACCTGCGTCAAAGCCATTAACTTAAGGGTTCCGCGCTGACCGGCATTGGCGCACCAGAGTTGTCTTGTGCGTATTTTCAAGGGCTTGCGCCTTGTGCAAGATGGGTCTCGCACTCCGGTTGTAGTCGCGGGTGCGTATTGCGCACTGTTTACGGCCCCCGAAAGTTCCAATGGATTTTGAAAGGTCGGCAACGTCGCCACAACATCTAAATCCCTTATGGTATTGAACATCCGTTAATGGTGTGCCATGCGCATCTACTCGGCTTAAGTTGCTGGCTTTGAAGCGGAGCATGGGAACCAGCGGATCTTATCGTTTCCACGCTCCGCGCTCCGGCCGGGCGCCGGAATCCAGCGTCCAAGGATGGCAAACTTTGAGTCTCCGCAATGCCTAAATCAAGCACTTGCGTAACCGGCTAGTGACCGTCCATGGCACTGGATTCCGGCCGGAATGACGGCATTTCCCGGCTTGGCCGGACTTGTGTATAACGACGAGCGCTCCGTCAGGTGCAGGCGCTTGATCTGGTAGCCGCTTTTCAGCACATGGAGGTACACTTCGATGCACCACCTGACTGCGTACCACGCCACCACCGTCGCCGCCCGCTCAAAGCCCGCCATCGGCAGGAGGGTGAAGCAGCCATTCCAGCGCCTCCGCGCCCGGCGGCGGCGATTCCTCGCGGGCCAGCACGGCGTTGACGGACAGTCCGGGCAGGCGGTGGCCGACCCGCGCCGACGGCTTCAGCCGCACCGTGGCGGCGCGCAATGTGACGTGCGCCAGCCGCGCCGCCCGCCCAGGCCGGGGCTTCACCTCGGCGTCCACGCTGCCCAGCGGCGCGGCTTGGCCCAGCGCCGCCCACAGCTTCGCCGCGCCTTCGCCGTCCTCGCCCGCCCGCAGCCGCCGGTCCTGCGCCGCCCGCACGATCCACTGGGCGCACGCGGCGCGGTACGCCGCCACCGTCTCCGCCCAGCCGCCGCAGGCCGCCGGGATGCTGAGCTGCGGGTGCCGCCCCAACTGCTCCAGCACCGCAGCCAGCCGCTCGTCCAGCCGCCGGTCGCCCAGGTCGTCCGTCATCACTTCTTCATGCGCCCAACTGCTCATTGCCATTCTCCAAAGTCGCTGTTCCCTTGCAGTCTAGTCTCTGGAGGACTTGTGTATAACGATGAGCGCGGAGCGTGGGAACGATCAAACCAGCGGAACCTGCGATGCAGCCGTAGGAGCGGGCTTTAGCCCGCGACTGTCGCGGCCTAAAGGCCGCTCCTACAAGCCACGCGCCGCGCCTCGCGCCCGCCGCGTTTTGCCCCCAAAAAAAAATCGCCGGCTGCGCCGGCACAGCGAAAAGCAAAAGAAAAAAGATCAGGAAAAAGGAAAAAGAGCAAAGAGCAAAGGAAATTAGTCCTGGGCCAGACGGAAACCGAGGTCGTAGTCCCGGTTCGCGGGGTCGCTCCTGCCACGTTTGGCCGAACGCACGTCCCTAGGTCTGTCGCTCCACGAACCCCCGCGAACCGCCCGGCGGCCGCTGGCGTCTTTTGTGCATGTTTTTTCGCTGCCATCATACGTCTCGGTATAGGTCGAACACGTCCATTCCCAGACATTGCCCATCATGTCGTACAGGCCAGAGGCATTGACGGTAAAACTCCCCACGGGTGCGGTGTACACATGGCCGTCCTCGCAAGCATGTTCCTGCGACGAAAAATTCAGCGTCCGTTTTGTGGTTTGGTCATAGACATTGGCATACCGGCAAGCCCCTGCCACGCCATCGCCCCATGGCCGTATCGCCGTGCCAAAAAGCCGTACTGCTTTAGACCCCACCCGCGCCGCGTATTCCCATTCCGCCTCCTTCGGCAACCGATAAGTCTTGCCGGTCTTTTTGTTCAGCCAAGCGATGTAGGCTTCGGCGTCTTGCAGGCTGACATTGACCACCGGATGGTCGTCGGTTTGGTTGAAGCTTTTGCCGTCAAAGCTGGGGTTGCGCCAATCGCCTGCCGCCTGATGGTGGGTGGCAGCGACAAACGCCGCAAACTGCCCACGGGTCACTTCGTATTTGCCCAGGCTGAACGCGGCCACCTTGACCTTGTGCGCGGGCTTTTCGTCGCTTTCGGCGTCTGGGTCGCTGTCGTCCGAACCCATCGTGAACCCGCCGCCGGGCAGGCGGATCATTTCCGGGCAGTCGGGGCAGTCGCGGAAGCTTTCAATATAGTGTTGGGTTGGCTTAGTTGACGTTTGCGGCCAATTCGCCACCCCAACCGCAATGCCAACCCCCACGAGCAGCGCTACCGCCGCCATCCGCCCGCGTTTTTTCGGCCTGACCGACGGCGTCTCCGGCGCTGTCCGCCACCCGTCCGGCGCATCATTGTTGGGGTTCACGGGCGTGATGGGCGTCGGCCCGATGCCGTTGCCAAACGCGGCGGCATCCGCCGCGCCGCCGGCCGCATCCAACACGGCAAACTGCCGGTACACGTCAAAATCCCCCAGATTCCGCAAAACCGCCCGACCAGGAACCCCCGTGCCTAACCCCTTCGATCTGACCGACGCGGTGATCCGCGACCTGCCGCATGTCCGCGTCGAGCGCGTCGCGCCGGAAAGCGGGGGCCTCTGTACCTACCGCAAACGCTTCAAGGCCGACGGCATCGCCGCGCCGGATTACTGGCTGGGGCGGGAAAACCAATTCCTGCTCGACTTCGCCGCCGACCGTCTGCCGCATGTGCAGCGGCTGGCCGAACTCAAATTCCAAGACGACGGCCACAAGACGCCCGTGGTCAGCCTGCTGGCGACCTCCGACGCCGGCGTCACCGTCGAAGACTGGCTGAAGCTGCGCCCGCGCTACGGCAACGGCGAAAGCTACGCCCATCCGTTCAAACAAGCCGCGCTGTTCCTGCTGCTGCTGCGCGCCTGCCTGACCGCGCTGCGGACGATCCACGCGGAAGGCATCGTCCATTGCGATGTCAAGGCCGACAACATCTGCCTGCCGTATTCGCCGTACCCCTACCAGCCGGGGCCGGGCCGTCTGCTGCGCATCGACTTCGAGCATGTCCGGCTGATCGACTTCGCGTTTTCCGTCACGCCGAAACGCCCGCTGCAACACCCGCTGCCGATCCAGCCCACCGCCCCCTACCAATCCAACCTGCTGAAAAACAGCCTGCGCCACGACCACGCCCGCGCAAGCGGCAAGGCGCTGCAAGTCCAAACCCTGGACTGGCGGGCCGACCTGTTCAGCCTAGGCCACATGGCCGGGCTGATCGCCGAAGCCGGGCTGGTGGCGCCGCCCGGCCCCGGCGGCCGCGCCGCCCACGACGCCGCCCACCGCTTCGTGGAGCGGCTAAAAGCCTACGACAACGGCAAGCGCCCGCCGAAACAACGACCGCACGACGCGCTGATCGCCGAAATTGACGGGCTGCTGCGGAATCTGGGGGATTTTGAAGTTTACCGGCAGTTTGCCGTGCTGGATGCGGCCGACGGCGCGGCGGATGCCAAAGCCTTCGGCAGCGGCATCGTGCCAACGCCGACCACGCCCGTGGCGACCCCCGCCGCCGACGCGGCGGACGAGTGGCGGACAGCGCCGAAGACGCCGCCGGTCAAGCTGAAAAAACGTGGGCGGGTGGCGGCGGCGCTGGTGGGAATTGGCATTGCGGTTGGGGTGGCGAGTTGGCCGGAAATGCCCCCAACACCGCGAACCACGGCCACTGCGGTCGCACTGACTCCGCAACCAGTCAAACAACAAGAACGACCGAAGCCCGCGCCGCCCAAGCCCG
>JBJSYU010000294.1:0-6364 GCA_046089945.1 Candidatus Methylumidiphilus sp. | reverse complement strand
TTCGCAGGAGAGGCTGCCGCTCTACTTGGGCTTCTTCCAGTTCGTGCACAACGCCAAAATCCGCGGCAAAGGATTGCTAAAACACCTGTTGGACGCCCTTTTGGTCTAGCAGTCTGAAACGCATAATGAGCCAAAACCAATAGTTGCCCCCTCACGCTAACCCTCTACCCACAGGGCGAGGGGACTTAAAGCGCCTGCACCCCCACCCTTCCCCGCCGCCTTGTCGTAAACCCGACAAGGCGGTCGTGATTTTGTCGGCACCGCCGCCGCCGCATGGCCGGTTTTCGCCCTGCCCCGCCCGCCAAACGCCTTAATCCACACGCTCATAGCCAACTGGCATGGGGGTTGCTGTTATTTTGCATAAGCAACTTTAGGAGACTTAAACCCATGCCCCCTCGAACCGTGACCATCGACGACACCACCCTGCGCGACGGCGAGCAGTCGGCCGGCGTGGCTTTTTCCCTGGAAGAAAAGATCGACATCGCCAGCCGGCTCGACCGGCTCGGCGTGCCGGAACTGGAAATCGGCATCCCCGCCATGGGCGGGCGCGAGCGCGAGGAAATCCGCGCCCTTGCCGGGCTGGGCCTGAACGCCCGGCTGCTGGTGTGGGCGCGGATGCGCGAAGACGACCTCAAATCCTGCCTGGATCTAGGCGTGGGCATGGCGGATCTATCGATCCCGGTGTCCAGCCAGCAGATCCGCCTGAAACTCAAGCGCGACGAAGCCTGGGCCATCGCCAATATCCAAACCCAAGTCAGGCAAGCCGTGGACGCGGGACTGGCCGTGTGCGTCGGCATGGAAGACGCATCGCGCGCCGACCTGGATTTCGTGCTGAAAGTCGCCGAGGCGGCGCAGGCGGCCGGGGCCGAGCGTGTGCGCTTCGCCGACACCGTCGGCGTGATGGAGCCGTTCGGCGTGTTGGACACCATCAAAACCCTGCGCGCCGCCACCGACTTGGACATCGAGATGCATGCCCACGACGACCTGGGGCTGGCCACCGCCAACACGCTGGCGGCGGCGGTCGCCGGGGCGACGCATTTGAACACCACGGTCAACGGCCTGGGCGAGCGGGCCGGCAACGCCGCGTTGGAAGAGGTCGTCGTGGGCCTCAAGCAGTTGTACGGCATCGAAACCGGCGTCGATCTGCGCGAGTTCCAGGCGCTTTCGGCCTGCGTCGAAACCGCCTCCGGCGAGCCGGTGGGCTGGCGCAAAAGCCTGGTCGGCAAGCGCGTGTTCAGCCACGAGGCCGGCATCCATGTGGACGGCCTGCTGAAAGACCTCGCCAACTACCAGGGCGTCGATCCGGCCATCGTCGGCCGCAAGCACCAGTTCATCTTGGGCAAGCATTCTGGCTCGCGCGCCGTCGCCTCGGTGTTCGCCGACTTAGGCGTGGCGCTGGAAAAGCGCGAGGCGGCGGCGCTGTTGGTGAAAATCCGCCAGTTCGTCGCCCGCCACAAGCGTTCGCCGGAAACCGCCGACCTGCTGTCCTTGCACCGGCATCTGGCGGCGGCGGAACGCCCCAGCCTGTGCCTGTGAACCCCAAACTCCAAACCCGCAAGAGGCCCGCCGCCATGATGACCGAATCCAAGCCCGAAGCGCCGAAAGAGCCGCCGGACAGACAAGCCGCCCTGCGCGAAGCCGCCCCGGCCAAGCCGGAAGACTATCCGTTTTACATCGTGCCGCCGCCGCCGATACCGGGGCAGACCGGCTGGAGCATCGTGCCGTGGTGAGCCTGTTCATTGCCCAGGGCCGGCCGGAGCAGTCCTTGCTGTCGCAGATGCGCGAAGACGTGGCCTGCGTGTTCGCCCGCGACCCGGCGGCGCGCAACCTGCCGGAAGTGCTGCTGATTTACCCCGGCGTCCATGCCGTGCTGATCCACCGCGTCAGCCACCGGCTGTGGCGGGGCGGCTGGAAGTTCGCGGCGCGTTGGCTGGCCTACATGGGCCGCTGGCTGACCAATGTGGACATCCACCCCGGCGCGAAAATCGGCCAACGCCTGTTCATCGACCACGGCGCCGGCGTGGTAATCGGCGAAACCGCCGAAGTCGGCGACGATGTCACGCTGTACCACGGCGTGACCTTGGGCGGCACCTCCTGGAACAAAGAAAAGCGCCATCCGACTTTGGGCAATAATGTGCTGGTGGGCGCCGGGGCGAAGATACTCGGCCCAATCCGCCTCGGCGACAATGTCCGCGTCGGTGCCAATTCCGTGGTCAATAAGAATGTGCCAGCCTGCTGCACTGTCGTCGGCATTCCCGGCCGTATCGTCCACCGCAAAGGCGTGCAAATCGAAAACGCCTACGGCATCGAACTCGACCACCATTTGATTCCAGACCCCGTCGGCAAAGCCTTGCATTGCCTAGTCGAACGCATGGACAAAATGGAAAAGCGCCTGGTGAAAACCGCCCGGCCCGTCAAAAACGATTGCAGCCATTGCGAAGCCGAAGGCACTTGCCACGAGCATGCCGACGCCGCCCTGCCTGTCGAGGAAACCTGATGGACTTGCTGGATTTTGAGGGTGAAAACCTCTACTTCGAGGAATCCCTGCCGCCCGGCGTTGAAGATTTGATTCAACAAGCCGGGGGTTTATATGGCGAAGGCGACGCCGAACCGCCGTTGCTGGAAGCCTTGAAACTAGCACCCGAATCGCTGAATGTGCTAGTCGCCGGCTACCGGTTTTATTATTACCAGCACCGCCTGCAAGACGCTTTCGCCATTGCTGAGCGGGCCTTAGTGGTGACGGCCCGTCGGCTGGATATACCGTTAGACTGGCGGCTGTTGGATGCCCGCCATATCGCCGTGGAACCGGCGTCCGTGGCCTTGCTGCGCTTCCATTTGCTGTCGTTGAAAGCTCTGGCCTATCTGCTGTTGCGCCTGGGCCAGGCCGAAGAAGGCCGGGCAATTTTGACTAAGCTGGTGTCTTTGGACGACAACAATCGGCTAGGCGCCAAGCAATTGCTGGAAGTGGCCGAAGACTATACGCCTTAAGCACATAAGGCACTGGTTTACCCCCCCTCCCCCCATCTGGGGGAGAGGGGCTTTGCGCAGTGCATACGACGACCCTAATTTTTTACACGAGGAAAAACCATCATGAGCCTAGAAGACGATCTGGAAAGCTTGGAGTCCGCCGAGGATTTCCTCAATTACTTTGGACTGGAATACGACGCATCGGTGGTGCACGTCAACCGCCTGCACATCTTGCAGCGTTACCACACTTACCTTGCCCAAGGCGAGGAGACGCTGCCGGAAGAGGATGAGGCCAAATTCGAGGTTTACAAGCGGCTGCTGGCGCGGGCATACCAGGATTTCGTGGATTCCGACGCGCTGACCGAAAAGGTATTCAAGGTGTTTCATATGCACGAGCCGCAAACCACGTTCGTGCCGGTGGACGGACTGTTGAAATAACCTGGACAAAGCGGCTGTCACCTGTGCGCGGAGGATAATCTGATGTGCGAAGAAAACCAACGCTACGACTATGGCGACCCGGTGCGGCTGATCCGCAATGTGCGCAACGACGGCACTTATCCGGGCTTGGACGTGGGCGCGCCGCTGGTGCGCCGTGGCTCGGTGGGCTATGTCGTCAACGTCGGCACGTTTTTGCAGGATCAGGTGATTTACTCGGTGCATTTCCTCAACGAGCAGCGCATGGTCGGCTGCCGCGAAGAGGAGTTGATCCCCGCCGACGCGCCGTGGACGCCGAGCCGCTTCGAATTCCGCGACAAGGTGCGTGCGCTCATCAAACTGGCGGTGGGCGGCGAAGTGGTCGCCGATGTCGGCGACGAGGGCGAAATCCTCAAAGTCCTGCGCAACGAAGACCCGTCCCAAGTCCAATACCATGTGCGTTTTCCGGGGCGCACCCTGCAAGTGCCGGAAGACGTGCTGGCGCCTTTACAAGCTGAGGAGGAATCCAGTGAAAGCGACGAGTAGCCTTGAAAACCTGCCGGTCGAAATGCCCTACAACCGGCTGCGCACGGCCTTGATGCTGTACGGCAAGCCGTGGGCGCAGCTCGACGCCGAAGAACTGCGGCGGGTGCGGGCGCAGGCCGACAAGGAATACCAGATCGAACAGCGCATCCTGCAATCCGCCGAGGCCGTCGGCGTGATGGTCGGCGACGCCGAGGTGGCGCGGGCGCTGGCGGAAATCCGCGCCAAATACCCGGACGCCGAGTCGTTCCACGCCAGCCTAGAAGACAGCCAGTTGGACGAACCCAGCCTGCGCCTGGCCTTGGCCCGGCAGTGCAAGGTCAACACCATCCTCGACAAGGTTGACGCCGCCACCCCGGTGGAGATCGACGAGGTGGAAATCGGCATTTACTACCACGCCCATTTCGACAGCTTCCAGCAGCCGGAGCGCCGCGACACCTACCACATCCTCATCAGCGTCAACGAGGATTTCCCGGAGAATTCGCGCCCGCGCGCCTTGGAGCGTCTGCGCGCCATCGCCGACAAGCTGGAACACAAGCCGCATTTGTTCGAGGAACTGGCCGGCCGGCACTCCGAATGCCCGACGGCGATGCGCGGCGGGCGCATTGGCAAAGTGCGCCGAGGGCAGTTGTTCCCGTCGCTGGACGCCGCCTTGTTCCGCTTGCGCGCCGGCCAATTAAGCGCAATCATCGAATCGGAAATGGGTTTCCACATCCTGCTGTGCAAAGCCATCGACGCGCCGCAGACCCTTTCCTTGAAAAAAGCCACGCCGCACATCCGCAAGATCCTCGCCGAGCGCGTCCGCGAAAGCCGCCGGCGGCAATGGATCGCGGCCTTGCCAACCACCCCCTGACGGGAGAATGCCCACATGACGCAAACCACAGCCCAAGCCCATTGCTCCTTCTGCGGCGCCGAGCAATCCCCCGCCACCCCGCTGATTGCGGGCCTTGAGGGGTCGATCTGCGAAGCCTGCGTCCGCCTCGCCGACCAAGTCGTCACCAACTGGGGGCGCAAGCGAATTCTCAACGAACTGCACGGGCCGATCCCCAAGCCCGCCAAAATCAAAGAAATCCTCGACGGCTATGTCATCGGGCAGACCTTGGCCAAGGAGATTCTGGCCGTCGCGGTGTACAACCATTACAAACGGCTGAAGCACGAAAGCGGCGACGCCGGCTTTAGCCATATGCACAACGAGGTGGAGCTGGGCAAATCCAACATCCTTCTGGTCGGCCCCACCGGCACCGGCAAGACCTTGCTGGCCTCGACCTTGGCGAAGATCGTCGGCGTGCCGTTCGTGGTCGCCGACGCCACCACGCTGACCCAGGCCGGCTATGTCGGCGACGACGTGGAGCATATCCTGGTGCGCCTTTTGGAAGTCGCCGAAGGCAACGTCGGCCGGGCGGAATGGGGCATCGTCTATTTGGACGAAGTGGACAAGCTGGCACGCAGCCCGGAGATGGCGACGCACACTCGCGACATTTCCGGCGAAGGCGTGCAGCAAGCCTTGCTGCGGCTGGTCGAGGGCGCGCAGGTGAAAGTGTCGCTGAAAGGCAAGAAGCGCGAGGGCGGCGACGAGGTCATCATCGACACCCGCAACATCCTGTTCATCGCCGGCGGCGCCTTCCCCGGACTGGAAAAGCATGTCGCCAAGCGCCTCGCCCCGGCCAAGACCGGCATCGGCTTCCACGCCAGCCCGGTGGACAGCGACGCCAAGCCGGAACTGGAGGCGCTGCTCAACGAAACCCAGCCCGGCGATTTGCGCGGGTTCGGCCTGATCCCCGAATTCATCGGCCGCTTCCCGGTGCTGGCCCCGCTGGAACCCTTGGACGAGGCCGCGCTGATCCGCATCCTCACCGAGCCGAAGAACGCGCTGGTGCGCCAATACCAAAAGCTGTTCGCCTACGAAAACGTCAACCTAGAATTCACCGAAGACGCCTTGAAGCGCGTCGCGCAAAAAGCCATCGAGCGCGACACCGGGGCGCGCGGCCTGCGCAGCATCTTGGAGCAGGTGTTGCGCAAGCCGATGTTTGAAATCCCCTCGCAGCCCGGCATCGAGCGCTGCGTCGTCGATGAGGACGTCATCGAAGGGCTGGCCGACGCCAAAACCGCACCGGTGGCTTTGCACACCTTAGCCGATGCGGCGGCCGGCGACGGCGAAGAAGCGCCGTTGCAGCGGCAAGCCTCGGCCTGACCCGCGCACCGCCAGCGTTTTTCCGGCGACACTTTTAATCCCCACAGCCGTCCGCCGCCACGCTTGCCAACAGCGCGGCGGCGGTGGCCAATACCCCTCAAAACCTCCCCGCTATTCCCCCATCTCACATGGGTTTATAGCCGTTCGTTTACACCGCCCCAGTGAACTAAGCCCAGCCTTGAAGGTCATTACCCATTGCGGCCAATCAACCAAACCATTCCGGCTGATTGACTGACAAAACGGGCCAAA